>NZ_JBFAMX010000754.1:0-4293 GCF_040659615.1 Nonomuraea sp. NPDC049784 | reverse complement strand
TGCTACTCGAAGGATCACGCGATGGCCGTCTTCATTTCACGACGCCACGCCTGTGACCAGGCCAAACTCGTACACCACTCCCGCGGACGCAACCATTGCCTCCCCGTGGAACGGGATTTCAGCGTCTTCGTTATCAGCCCGTACGAACCTATAATCGTTGATTCCGATTGAAGCTTCACGTGCGAGTTCTGCGGCTACAACGCACGCATCGCTGTTCATCCGCGTTTGCGCCGAAGCCGTTCCGGCTGATCAGCGCTTCCCTTGCTGAGACGGGCGTTGATCTGGCCGGCTTCGTCCGCCGTGATCACGCCGTGCCGCAGCTCCACGCCCAACGCCCCGGCCAGCTCCCCCTGATGCACGTCCACAAGGCTCTCCGCCAGGGTCGCGTACGCGTGCGCGTACCGGCGGGCGAGCCTCCAGCCGCCGATGGCCAGGCCGACGCCGAGCAGCAAACCGGGCCACCAAGCGCAGCCGAGCAGCGCGTACAGCAGTCCCCAGCTCACGGTGATCGCCGCGTTGTCCAGACCCGCACGGGCGTTCTGCACAGGCAGACGCTTGTGATCCTCAAGGATCGACCACAGCCGGGGCCAGATCAGAGCCACCCTCAGCCCGTGGTACTCGGCCTGCACCCGTTGGTCCAGCAGCGCCAGGCGGCGGCCCGGCCAGGTGAGTCTGCGCCCCCGAAGCTCCACCAGCCATAGCCGCTCCACGATTCCGACCAGGAGCCGGGCGAGGCCCGCGGCTGCGAGGGCGGCCATCAGGACGACGGCCGCCACGACCGCCACGGTGACCGGGTCGGCGCCGACCCGGTTCACGTGAGAGCGGGTCCGCTGAATGAGCATGGCGAGATCCAGCGCGTGCGCGTGGCCCAGGAGGGCGGCGCACCACAGGGCGGCCACGAAGGAGAGGCCGAGCAGCCACGCCGGGGTCAGCCAGCGTTCCGTGGCCTTCTTGCCGAACTCGGTGAACAGGGCGTCGATCACGGCGGTCACTGCTCGACGAAGCGCATGGGACGGCCGCGCAGCGGGCACACGGGTGGCCGGTTCCTGGCGTCCCGATCCGCGCGCCGGGAGCACCAGCCGTCCGGGCAGGTGTAGTCACCGCGTAACGCAGAGGAACCGACGCCGAAAAGCAAGTATGACTGGTGGTCGCCACGCTGGTTCGCCTGCCCGGCCGACGAGCCGGGATCGAGGAGCGCCAGCACGTCGAGGGCGGTGCCACCCTCGTCCAGCACGGCCAGCGCGTCCTCCAGGGCCGCGGTCCAGCCGCCTTCCTCGGCGCCCTGCCGTAAGGAGGGCAGCTCGGCACAGAGCCAGGCCCGCGCCTCGGCCTCGGTCATGGTCACCATCCGTTTCCCGAGTCGGCCGACTACGGGACGGCCGGTATTCGTCGAGCACAGATCGTACTCTGGAGTGACATGGATCACACGGCCGACAGTGCAGCCGATCTGGTGGCCCGCTTCGAGCGCGAGGACGACCTCGACGCCCTCGACCAGGCCATCACCCAGTACGAGGCGGACGCAGGGGTGCCGTACGGCAGGGCGTTGCTGCAGCGCTACACCCGCACGGGCGCGCAGGAGGACCTGGACCGGGGCGTGGCCGCCATGTTGGCGGCCCTGGAACAGAGTCCCGAGGAGGCCGAAGAGCTGGCCGGCGCGGCCGACGCGCTGGTCATGCGGTGGGACGCCAGGTCCGATCCGGCTGACGTGGAGACCGCGATCGGCTGGTATCGGCAGGCGATCGATCTCGCACCGGAGTCGGCCGCGACCCTGTCGAAGCTGGGGCTGACGATCGCCAGGCGGCGGCTGCTGGGCGCGGGTGGCGCCGGAGACCTGGCCGAAGCACTGACCATCTGCGAGGAGGCCGTCGCCCTGGACCGCACAGCCGGCGATTCCGACGCTGACCAGGACCGGGACACCGGCCGGGCGGTGCACCTGAGCAAGTTGGCGCTGGTCATGAGCGCGCGGGCGGTCGAGGCCGAGGATCAGGCGCTCGCTCAGACCGCGGTCGAGACGATGGACGACGCACTCGCTCAGCTTCCGGGAAACGGCCCACTGCGCTGGGGACTCGAGCTGCCGCGAGTGTCCGTGCTCGCCAACCGCTATCTCCTGACGAAGCGCCCCGAAGACCTGGCCATCACCACCGCCGCCTGCGCCGCCCTGCTGGAGAGCATGCCGGCCGACCTGCCCAGCCGCCATCTGGCCCACATTCAGTACGGCATGATGATCTACACCCGGTTCGGCGAGACCCGTGACCGGGCCGATCGGGACCGGGCGATCACGGTGCTGCGCGAGGCGCTCGGCGACCCACATCCCGGATCGTCCGCGATCGAGCGGGTCAGCGACGAGCTGCTGCGGACCCTCCTCTGGAACCGCATATCCCAGGGCCCGCGCCTGGGTGACGTCGACGAGCTCATCGCCCGGCTCCGTGCCCTGCTCGCGGACACGCCCGATGACAAGGAGCTGCGCCAGGAGCTTTACGAGGCGTCCACCGCCCGCTTCTCCATCACCGGCGACCAGGCCGACCTGCCCTCGGGGGACGACCTGGAGGACGAGGTGAGCCGGCTGTCCGCGAGGGTGTTCAACGCTATCCCCGGCAGCCTGGAGGAGCTGGACGCGGCCATCGCCGCGGCCGACAGGGTGCTGGACTCGCCTGGCCAAGATGATGACCGGTTCGGCAGCCTGCGCGTCATCCTCAGCGGGGCGCTGTTTGCCCGGTTCAGCCAGCGCGGCGACCGCCAGGATCTGGACCGCAGCCTCGCCTTGCTGACAGACGCGATCGCCGACGCGCCCACCGGCGGCCCTCTGCGGGGCCATCTTCTGACCCAGCTCGCCCTGCACAGGGCGGCGAAATACGACGTCACCGGAGATCCTGCCGACCTGCGGGCCGCCTCCGCCGACGCCGCCGAGGCGGCCGGCATCTTCACGGCGGCCACCAACGCGGTGGAGGCCACCGACAGGGGAATCGTCGACCACGCGCTCGGCCAGACGGCGCTGCGCCGCTACCGTCGCGACGGTGATCCTTCCGACCTGGAGGCGGCCATCGCGGCCTTTCAGTCGGCGCTCGGCACACTGCCCGCCAGGCATCTCCTGCGCGGTGCGTGCGCGGCCGAGTTGAGCGACGCATTACTGGAGCGGGCGACGCGCGGCGGCTCGGCGGACAATGCCACCGCCATCGGAGTGGCCGAACGTGCGGCCCGTACGGCGCCGGCCGGGGACCAGCGCGCCCGCGCGCTGCTCTCGGTGGCCCGGGCCAGGTCGCAGCGGTTCCTCCTGACCGGGGATGCCGTGGCGGTCGATGCCGCGATCGACGCGTACCGGCGGGCCGCCGCCGAACTGCCGCCGGGCCGCGCGGATCGTACGATCGCCCTCGCCGGGCTGTCCGAGACGCTGCACATCCGGGCGGAGCTGACCGGCTCGACGGCCGATCTGGACGCCGCTGTGGAGGCGGGTGAGCAGGGATGGCGGGAGCCCGGCGGTGCCCAGGGCCGGGCGATGGCCGCCATCAGCCTGTCCGAAGCGCTGCGGATGCGCAGCCAGCGCACCGGCCGGCGGTCCGACGTCGACACCGCCATAGACCGCATCGCCGCGGCCGCCGAGGGCCTGGCGGCGGGCGACCTGCGCCGTTTGCTCTGCCGGTTAGAGCTGGCCACCGTGCTCTCGCAACGCTTCACGCTGACCGGCGATCCGGCCGACATCGACAAGTGCGTCGACATCGCCCGCTCTGTGCTGGCCGAGTTGCCTGCGCACTCGCCGGTACGGCTTCTGGCGTACCAGGTCCTCAGCGGGAATCTGTGGAAGCGGGCCGGTCACCGCGGCGATCTCCGCGACCTGGGCGAGGCCATCGAGATCAGCGATCTCGCCCTGACCGTCCCCACCGTCGACCACCGTCAGCGAACCAATCTCCTCTACAACAAGGCCGGCATGTTGCGGGACCGCTTCGATGCCCACGGCGAGCGCGCCGACCTGGACGACGCCATTGAGTCGGCCCAGGCGGCGCTGGCCGCGCTGCCCCGGCGCCATCCGCATCGTCCCATCGTCGCCAAGGGCCTGGCACTGCTGTACGTCTCGCGCTACGACAGTGACAATCGCGACGACCTCACCGAGATCATCCGTCTGGGCGGCGAGGGGCTGGCGGCTACTCGGCAAGACGATCCGTCGTGGGCGAGCCATCAGCATGTGGTGGGACACGGGATGCTCCTGCGGTTCTGGGAGACGGGCCGCGCCCGCGACCTGCGACGCGCCATTCGCGCTCTCAAGGCGTCGGCGGCCGCCACCTCGTCCGACGATCCGGC
>NZ_JBFAMX010000753.1:0-4331 GCF_040659615.1 Nonomuraea sp. NPDC049784 | reverse complement strand
TTGGGGATGACCTCCAGCGACACCGTGTCGGAGAAGGTCTCCCACTCGCGGAAGCGCTCCTCGTACCCGCGGGCTTCGCGGCACAGGCACAGACCGTCCGACCGAGCGAAGAGGAGTTGGCGAGTGACCCCCCGGGCACGAGAATCGGTGAGCGATAAGTGAACAAGCGAGCAGGTCTGGCCCGTTCATGCGCCGAGGGGGCGGCATGAGCAGGGCGTCACGAGCGCACCAGCGCCTCGCGGTCCGCTATTTCGACGACCGCATCCTGCTCACAGACACCAGCGCATGGGCGTACTTCCGCCTCCCGACGGTCAGCTACGAGTTCGTCACCCCGGAGGAGCGCGAGGCGCTGGCCACCAACATCACGATCGCGCTGGCCGCGATCAGGATGCCCGACGCGGAGGTCCACCTGAGGGTCGCGCACCGCACGTACCCCGCGGCGGAGTGGGCCATGGCGCTCAACGCCACGTCCGACGAGGGGTCCGGCTGGCGCGACTACCTGGAGGAGATGTACCGGCACGTCTGGGCGAAGGACTTCTGGTCCAAGGAGGTCTACCTCGGCGTACGGCTCGGCCCGCGCGGCAAGCAACTCGGCGACGGCGTGCTCGCCCAGCTCTTCGGCTTCTACCAGACGACCGAGAAGGCGCTCGGCATGGAGGACGACCACGTGCCCGACAGCGAGATCGGGCGGTGGACCGAGTCCGCCGAACGCCTCGGCAGAGCACTCGCGTCAAGCGCCCTCTACGCCAGGCACGCCACCTCTGTCGAGGTGGCGTGGTTGTTCCAGCACGCGGCCGCGGGCGCGCTCGGCGACCCGCCGCCGTCCGCCAGTCCGAAGCGGCGCTGGGGCAGGGGTGAGATCGAGTCGCTGGTCGAGGGGGAGATCCACAACGGCAGGTCGCTGCTGCGCATCGTGCAGCCGCAGGGCGACTCGTACGTGGCCCACCTGTCGTTCGCACGCTTCCCCGACCTCATGCCGTTCCCCGACGGCGAGCCGTGGATGCACTTCGCCGACCAGCTCCCGTTCCCCGTGGAGATCTCGTCGCGGATGCGGCTCATTCCGCCGGTCAAGGCGTCCAAGGACGTCGCGCGCAAGCTCGCGCACGCCCGCGACATGGACCACCACATCCGCGAGGCCGGTGCGGAGGCGCCGCTCGCGCTGGCCGAGCAGATCGACGCGGCCCGCCTGCTGGAGCACGGCATCACGAAGGAGCGGTTGCCCTTCGTGTACGGCTGGCACCGCCTGATCGTGTCGGCCCCCACCGAGGACATCTGCGTGCAGCGCGTCGAGGCGGTCGTCGAGCACTACCGCGACATGGGCATCGACGTGGTCAACTCGACGGGCGACCAGTTCTCGCTGTTCAGCGAGTCGCTGCCGGGCGAGAAGGTACGCGTCAACGCCTACGCCCAGCGGCAGCCGCTCCGCACGATCGCGGGCGGCATGGCCACCGCCACGGTCGACCTCGGCGACCGGCTCGACGACGGCGGCAAGGAGGGCTGGCTCGGCCCGTACATCGGCGAGACCGTCGGCAGAGCCCGCAGCATCGTGCACTTCGATCCGCTGCTCGCCGCAAGCCGCAACCGGCCGACCGCCATCGCGATCACCGGCGAGCCCGGCGGCGGCAAGACCACGCTCGCGCTGCTGATGATCTACCAGATGGCGCTCAGGGGCGTGACGGTCGCGGTGATCGACCCGAAGGGCGACGCGGAGTCGCTGGTGCAGCTGCTGGACAAGCGGGGCCGCAAGGCCCGGATCATCCCGCTGGGGTCGGCGGCGCCGGGGCTGCTCGACCCGTTCTCGTTCGGCGACGACATCGCGGCGAAGAAGACCATGGCCACCGAGACGCTGCGGTTGCTGCTCCCGCGCATGTCGGAGGAGCGCGAGTCGGCGATGATCCAGGCGGTGGCCGCGGTGTCCAACGCGCCCGACCCCTCGCTCGGCAAGGTCGTCGACTTCCTGGAGCAGGCCGGCGACCCCGCCTCGAAGAACCTGGGCGCCGTGCTGCGCTCCATGTCGGAGATGCACCTGGCCAGGCTCTGCTTCGACCCCTCCGGCGGCGATCAGATCGACAGCGAGGGGTGGACGACCGTGTTCACGCTGGGCGGTCTCACGCTGCCGGACGTGGCCACGACCAGGGACGACTACTCCTACGAGCAGCGGCTGTCCGTGGCGCTGCTCTACCTGGTCTCGCAGTTCGCGCGCAGGCTGATGAACGGCCTCGACCGGCGCGCCCCCAAGGCGATCTTCCTGGACGAGGCGTGGGCGATCACCTCCACGCCCGAGGGCGCCAAGCTGGTGCCCGAGGTCAGCCGGATGGGCCGCTCCCGCAACACCGCTCTCGTGCTGGTCTCGCAGAACGCGGGAGACCTGCTGAACGAGCAGGTGACCAACTGCCTGTCGTCCGTCTTCGCGTTCAGGTCCACCGAACGGGTGGAGGTGGACCACGTCATGTCCCTGCTCGGGGTGGAGCCGTCGGAGGAGCACAAGGCCGTGCTGCGCTCGCTCGGAAACGGCGAATGCGTATTCCGCGATCTGGATGGCAGGGCAGGGCGAATCGGAGTAGACCTGATCTCCGAGGAACTTCTCCGTTGGCTCGACACGAACCCGACACACGACAAACCCGGCGGCGCCGGGCATGATGATCTTCAAGGGGGCGTGAGCAGAGCGCAGGAGGTACGGTCATGAAGATCCGGCTATCGCGACGACTCGCGCTGGCTCTCGCGCTCATCACAGGCATCCTCGTGGTGCCCATTGTGGTGGGCGGCCTGTCGGTCCCGGCCGCCGCGGCCCCGTGTGACCTGTCGGGCCCGCTCAACCCCGAAATGGTCGGCGGCGGCCTGGACGGCCTGATCCAGGCGCCCGCCCAGGCCGGGGCGCAGGCGCCGACCACCAACTACTCCCAGTTCGGCATGAGCGGCCAGTTCTGGCACACCCACGACCTGAGCTGCTCGGACTACGTCGCCGTGCTCGGCAACATGTGGGCCAACGGCATCTTCACCGCGGCCAAGTCCGTCGACCGGCTGACGATCACCACGTACCAGGCCGCGGCGACCGAGGGGCCGCTCCAGGCGATCAAGGACGTCGTCGACGACATCGTCACGAACCTCTCCAAGGCCATGTACTGGCCGTTCCTGCAGCCGGTCGTCATCCTCGGCGCCATCTGGCTGGCCTGGTACGGGCTGATCCGCAAGCGGGCCACCACGACCGCCGAGGGCGTGATCTGGATGGTGCTGGCCGTCACCGTGGCGGTCTGGTTCCTGAGCCGTCCCGGCGACTTCACCGGCCTGGGCAAGGTCGTCACGGACAAGACCGGCGAGGTCGTCAACTCGGCCTTCTCCGGCCTGCCGGGCGCGGGCGGCGCCTCCTGCCTGCCACCGCCCGGCCAGGCCGCGCCGGAGGTCAAGCCCGGCGGGTACGGCCAGATAGGCACGCCGGGCGTCGACCAGAACGCCGACGCGCTGTGGTCCACGCTGGTCTGCAAGCCGTGGCTGGTGGGCCTGTTCGGCACCGCCGACCCGCAGCAGCCCATCGTGCGCGACTGGGGCCGCAAGGTGCTGGAGATGCAGTCGGTCCCGCGGGCCGTGGCCGGCCAGCCTGCCCCCGACGTGGGGGCCCGCCAGTCGGAGTACGCCTCGCTGGCGGAGAAGCTGAAGAACGACCCCGTCTACACGGTCTTCTCCGGCCGTGACTGGTCCAACCGGCTCGGCGTGGCCGTCGGCGCGTTCATCGCCGCCATCGTGGCCGGCCTGCTCATCTTCCTGGTGGCGGTCTCGCTGCTGGTGCTGAAGGTGGGCTTCCTGCTGCTGCTGATACTCGGGCCGGTGTTCCTGCTCATCGGCGTGCATCCGGGCAGCGGCCGGATCGTCGCCATGCGCTGGGTGGAGATGCTCATCGGCACGCTGCTCAGGCAGGCCGTGCTCACGCTGGTGCTCAGCGTCCTCGTGTACGGGTACGCGCTGATCATCTCCACGGCCATGCCATGGGGCATGCAGGTGCTGTTCATGGCCCTGCTGACGATCGCGGTGTTCTTCTACCGCAGGCCGTTCCAGCACCTGTTCGCCTCCATCAGCGGCCACACGGTCGCCACCCGCATGCTCGGCGAGGCCGCGAGCTCGTCCGTGCTGGAGCGCTCGGCAGGTGCGCTGCCGCCGGTCGCCTCGGCCAGGATCGGCCGCTGGGGGCTGCGCAAGGCCGAGCCGCTCATCAGGGCGGCCGGCATGGCCAACCCGGCGGGAGCGGCGGCGACGGCCGCGGCCACCGCGGGGCCGGCCCGCGTACGCGCCGAGGAAGGCGAAGGCGGTGCCACGGGCGCCAGGGTCCCGGCCACGGC
>NZ_JBFAMX010000752.1:0-4372 GCF_040659615.1 Nonomuraea sp. NPDC049784 | reverse complement strand
CGGCGCGCTGGGCGTCCCGCCCGACCGGGTGCACGTCGAGCTGGGCGACAGTGACCTGCCGGACGCGCCGCTCGCGGGCGGCTCCATGGGGACGGCCTCGTGGGGCACGGCGGTCGTGCGGGCCTGCGAGGCGCTCAAGGTGAACGGCACCGTGGGCCGCGCGGACACCACCGAGGAGATCAAGCAGGCCGCGGAGCTGGCCAGGCACGCCTTCGGCGCCCAGTTCGCCGAGGTGCGGGTGAACTCCGTGACCGGCGAGGTGCGCCTCTCGCGCCTGCTCGGCGTGTTCGCCGCGGGGCACATCGTGGACGTGAAGCTGGCCAGGTCGCAGTTCATCGGGGGCATGACGATGGGCATGGGGATGGCGCTGATGGAGGAGACGTTCACCGACGAGGAGTTCGGCGGCTTCCTCCGGCGCGACCTGGCCCAGTACCACATCCCGGCCTGCGCGGACGTACCGGACATCGAGGCGGTCTGGCTGGAGGAGGAGGACAGCGAGCTCAACCCCATGGGCAGCAAGGGCATCGGCGAGATCGGCATCGTCGGCACGGCCGCCGCCATCGGGAACGCCGTGTACCACGCCACCGGCCACCGCGTGCGCGACCTCCCGATCACCCCGGCCAAGATCCTCAACCAGATGTTTTAGCCCGCTTTGCCAAGGAAGGAGGATTCTCTCGTTCCAGAGGCGGGAGGCGGCGTGAAGAACGAGTCGGACCAGGAGCGGGCGGACCGGAACTTCGTGGAGCTCCTGCAGGGCGCGCGCGTGGCGGTGACCGGGGTGCAGGTGCTGTTCGCGTTCCTGCTGACCGTGCCCTTCTCGCCGGGATTCGCCAAGCTGGACCTGGCCGACCGGTGGCTGTTCTACGTGGCGCTGGTCAGCGCCGCGGTCGCGTCGATCTGCTATATCGCGCCGACCGCGCAGCACCGCGTGCTGTTCAGGCAGGGCCGCAAGGAGACGCTGGTACGGCGCTCCAACCACTACGGCATCGTGGGCGCGCTCGCGCTGGCGGTCTCCATGGCCACGGCCACCATGCTCGTGATCGACTACCTCTTCGGCCCCGCGCTGGCCTGGACCACCGCGGGGATCCTGGCGGCGCTGGCCCTGTGGACCTGGTTCGGCCAGGCGGCGCTCAACCGGTCGGACAAGGATCAGTCCTCCGGTGGGAGCTCGGTGTCGTCGTCGGCTCGCTCCCGCGAGTAGGCCGCCCGCGCCACCATGTACGCCGCCACCGACACGGTGATCACCTGCGAGAAGCCCGCCAGCAGCAGCGGCCCGGCGTTCGCCCAGGTGGGCCGGTGCAGCCACATGGCCAGCAGCACCAGCAGCACGCCGAGCACCTGCGGCTTGGTGCCGGCGTGCATCCGGTCCAAGGTGGTGCGGAAACGGACGAGCCCGGCTCCGGCCGACAGCGCCAGCCCCGCGCCCAGCAGCAGGCAGACGGCCGCCGCCACGTCGAACGCGCTCACCGCGCCTCCCTCATCGTGACCTCCCCGAGAAGAACCTGGCCAGCGACACGGACCCGACGAACCCCAGCAGCGACAGCACCAGCAGGATCGGCAGGTCCGAATAGTCATCCATGACCACGGCGAAGGCCCCGGCGACGCACATCGACAGCGAGGTCAGCACGTCGAGCGCCACCGCCCGGTCCAGCATCGTGGGCCCGCGCCCCACCCGGTAGAGCGTGGCGAGCGCCGCGCACCCGAGCAGCCCGAGCGTCACCAGGTACACCACCGTCATGGCAGCTCCTGCCTGTCCCGCCAGGTGCCGAAGGCCGCCACGACGCGCGACTCCAGCCCGGCCACGTCCGCCCGCACGGCCTCGGTGACGTCACCCGGACGTCCCAGCACGTGCAGGACCAGCTCGCGCTCCTCGCGGTAGAGCTCCACCACGAGGCTGCCCGGCACGGTCGACAGCGCGATCATGATCATCACGGTCATGGACTCCGACGACGTGCGCAGCCGTACCCGGACGATCTGGGTGGGCGGCACACCGGGCCGCACCACCCAGAGCACCACCCGCGCGGTCGAGACCATGAGGTCCCGGCCGAACCAGAGCAGGAAGCCCACCAGCGCCACCGGGTGGATCCTGATGCCCGGGTCGAGGACGGGCAGCGGCAGCAGCGACGTCACCACCAGCCCGGCCGCCAGCCCGCCGAGCACGTTGCCGGCCGTCAGGTCGCCCCACAATGTCACCCACACCACCGCCAGCCAGGCGATCAGCGCCAGCCGGGGCTTCACGGCCGCCTCCCGAGCACGGCCGCGACGTACGGCTCGCGGGCCGTCAGCTCCACGGCCGCCCGGTGCGCCAGCGCCGACAGCGGCCCGGCCAGCACCGTGAACGACAGCCCGATCACGACCAGCGCCGCCACCGCCGCCGGCAGCGCCACCGGGAACGCGGTCGTCGTGACGGTCGGGTCCTCGCCCGTGTACTCCTCGCTCTCCATGACCGTGCCCACCCGGACGGCCCTCGGTCCGCCCCAGAACGCCTTGGCCCACGTCTTGGCGACGGCGTACAGGGTGAGCAGGCTCGTCACCAGGCCCGCCACCACGAACGTGACTGGCAGGGGCCCGCCGTGGGCCAGGCTGGCCTGCACCA
This sequence comes from Nonomuraea sp. NPDC049784, assembly GCF_040659615.1. Lineage (NCBI taxonomy): Bacteria > Bacillati > Actinomycetota > Actinomycetes > Streptosporangiales > Streptosporangiaceae > Nonomuraea > Nonomuraea sp. NPDC049784. The sequence goes on along the minus strand of NZ_JBFAMX010000752.1, from coordinate 1,776 downwards.
GCAGCACCTTGCCGAGGAAGCCCGACATGGGCGGGATGCCTGACAGGTTCATGGCCGGCACGAAGAACAGCACGGCGAGCAGCGGCGCGGTCTTCATCAGGCCGCCCATCCTGGACACCGACGTGGTGCCGGTGCGCTGCTCGACCAGCCCGGTCACCAGGAACAGGCTCGTCTGCACGGTGATGTGGTGGAGCATGTAGAAGATCGCCCCCGCCAGCCCGGCCACCGTGGACAGGCCCACGCCGAACACCATGTACCCGATGTGGCTGACCAGGGTGAACGAGAGCATCCGTTTGAGGTCGGTCTGCGCGACCGCGCCCAGCACGCCTGCCAGCATCGTGGCCAGCGCCGCCCACATGAGCAGCGTGGACACTGGCCCGCCAGGGAACAGCAGGGCCTCGAGCCGGATGATCGAGTAGACGCCGACCTTGGTGAGCAGCCCGGCGAACACGGCCGTCGCCGGGGCGGGCGCGGTGGGATAGGAGTCGGGCAGCCAGGCCGACATGGGGAAGATCGCCGCCTTGATCGCGAAGGCGAGCAGCAGCGTCAGCTCCACCAGCATCGCCACCTCGCCGGGCAGCCTGGCGAACCGCTCGGCGAGCTGCGCCAACGACAGGGTCCCCGTGGCGGCGTACGTGACGGCCAGCGCGATCAGGAACAACATCGACGAGGCGAGGGCCATCAGCGTGTACGTGGCGCCCGCCCGGATCCTCGACTCGGTGCCGCCGAAGGTGAGCAGCACGTACGAGCTGCTCAGCAGCAGCTCGAAGGCCACGAACAGGTTGAACAGATCGCCCGACAGGAACGCGTCCGCCACCCCGGCCACCATGACCAGGAAGGCCGGGTGGAAGATCGCCATGGGGGCGTCGTGCTCCTGCTCGGCGTAGGCGTTCGCGACCGAGTAGACCATGACGAAGAACGTCACCGCCGACGACACCAGCAGCACCAGCGTGGACAGCCGGTCGGCCACCAGGCAGATGCCGATCGGCGCCGGCCACCCGCCCAGGTCGGTGACCAGCGGTCCGCGCGCATCGGCCGCGACCAGCAGCAGCGCCGACACGACGACCGAGACGGCCAGCGTGGCCAGGCTGATCGCCGACTGCAGCCGGCGCAGCCGTCCTCCCCCGATCGCGAGCTTCATTCCGGCTGCGAGGAGCGGCAGCAGCACGGGCACGCACACCAGGCGCTCCATCACCGGCGCCCCTCGCGGCTGGGCGCCCCATCGTCGGCGGCGCGCTCTCCTTCCCCTCTTCCCCCAAGGGACCGCAACCCCGTGCGGTGGGAGCGTGTCCACCCCGCTGACCAGGGTTGTGGCCCTTTCGGAGGAAAGGGCGGGATCGGGCGGTCCATGGGGTCAGTCCTCGCCTTCCAGCTCGGGGTCCTGTGCGAGGGCCTGCCGCTCCCGCTCCTCCCTGATGGCCGCCCGCATCTGCCTGCGCGCATCCCGCTGGCGCGCCTTGAGCCTCCTCCGCATCGCCCGCTCCCTGGCCGCCTGCTCCTCCCGCCCCCGCGCGTGCTGCTCCCGGAGCTCCTCGATGCGCTCGAGGTTGTCCATGGCCACCGTGTCGTCCCGGAGCCCGGCCTCCTCGAAGCGCCGATGCATGTCCTCCTCCGACAGCCCCTCCTGGCGGCGGTCGCGCATCCACTGCTCGAGCTCGGTGTGCACCCTGGCGATGCGCTGCTCCATGTCCGCCTCCTGCAGCCGCTCCCGCTCCGCCTGCTCGGCCTCCAGACGGGCCAGCTCGGCCCGCTGCTCGGCGAGCAGCCGCCGGTAGG
>NZ_JBFAMX010000751.1:0-4377 GCF_040659615.1 Nonomuraea sp. NPDC049784 | reverse complement strand
ACGGCGCCGACGTGCTGCGCGCGTACGGCGACCACCTCGCGGCGGCGGGCGACGAGGAGTGGCCCGACCTGCTGCTGCTCATCGGCGACCAGGTCTACGCCGACAACCCCTCGCCCGAGATGCGCGACTACATCAAGGCCCGCAGGAGCACGGAGCCGCAGAGGGAGATCGCCGACTTCGAGGAGTACGCCGAGCTCTACCGCCTGGCCTGGACGGACCCGAAGATCCGCTGGCTGCTGTCCACCGTGCCGACCGCGATGATCTTCGACGATCACGACGTACGCGACGACTGGAACACCTCCCAGCCCTGGCGCGAGCAGATGGCCGCGACAGACTGGTGGCACCGCCGGGTGGTCTCGGGGCTCGGGGCGTACTGGATCTACCAGCACCTCGGCAACCTCTCGCCGGCCGAGCGCGCGGAGGATCCGCTGCTGCGCGCGCTGATGGAGGGCGGCGACGGCGGTCCGGCACTCGACGCGTTCGCCGAGAAGGCGGACGCCGAGCCCAGCAGCAACCGCTGGAGCTACGCCCGCGACCTCGGGCGCGCCCGCCTGATCATGGTCGACACCAGGTGCGCCAGGCAGCTCACGCCCGGCGACCGCCGCATGCTCGACGCGGAGGAGTGGGCCTGGCTCGAGGAGCAGCTCGCCGCCCCGGCCGAGCGGCTGATCATCGGCTCGTCGATCCCGTTCCTGCTCCCCGAGGGCGTGCACGGCGTGCAGAACTGGAACGAGGCCCTGTGCGACGGTAAGTGGGGCGGGCTCGTGCGGCGGTGGTCGGAGAAGTTCCGGCAGGCCATCGACCTGGAGCACTGGGCGGCCTTCCGGCGCTCGTTCGACGACCTGGCGAGGCTGCTCATGAGACTCGGCAAGCCGGTGCTGATCCTCTCGGGCGACGTCCACTACTCCTACCTGGCCAAGGCCCGCTCAGGGCCGGTCTTCCAGATCGTCTGCTCGCCGATCCGCAACCCGCTCAGCCGCCTGCTGCGCTGGGCCAACGTGTTCACCCAGTTCCGGATCGCCACGCTCGTGGGCGGCCTGCTGTCGCGGCTGGCGGGCATCCCACGGCCGCCGTTCCGGTGGCGGGTCACCAAGGGGCCCTGGTTCCAGAACGCACTGGCCACGCTGACCTTCCCGGACGAAGTCACCTGGTACGAGTCCGACGGCGACAGCGTCAGGCCGATCGACTCCGCCCGCCTACGATGACGCGCATGCTTGACGACAATTACGCCGTCGCCGTGCCGTTCTACGACCTGTGGCACGGCGACGGGCATGTTCCCGTGGTGCGCGAGTCGCTTCCCCCGCTGCTGAAGGGGGTCCGGCGGAGCGTGATCGAGATCGGCGCGGGCACCGGACTGATAACCGAGCTGATCGCCAGGGAGACGCCGGCCGAGATCTACGCCGTCGAGCCGTCGCTGGGCATGCGCTCGGTGCTCGTCTCCCGGCTGGCATCCGATCCCGACGCGCTGGGCCGCGTGACCGTCCTCCCGTATGGGGCCCTGGACGTGGAGGTGGACGAGCCGGTCGAGGCAGTCGTGATGATCTCGGTGCTGCAGAGCTTCGCGGCCGAGGAGCGGGCCGCGCTGTGGCGGGTGCTGGCCAGGCAGCTGGAGCCGGGCGGGCGGTTGGTGTTCAACTGGCGCGAGCGGGCCGTGCCCGTGCCGGGTGAGCTCGAGGTCATGAGCTCGTACCAGGTCGGCAGGCACGCGTACGAGATCGCGGGGCAGGTGCTGGAGGTCGCGGGCGAGAGCGTCACCTCGCGCTTCGTCTACCGGATCCGGCAGCGCGGCGTGGCGATCAGCGAGGACGAGGTGGTCGTCACGAACCACTGGCCCGCCAGGGAACGGCTGGCGTCGGAGCTGGAGGCGGCCGGGTTCGGCCCGGACGCGGCGCCGGAGGGCATGGAGGTGTGGCGCCGTCCGTAGGCGGCTGAAGTACGCCCGAAATAGTGGGAACCGGGGTCCGGCAAGCGGCCAACAACAGGGTGACCGCATGAGAGAGGACCGGCAGAGTGGTAGGTGTTCAGGATGCGCCTGAGACGCTGGATGACTCGACCCTGATCGGGCTTTCGCTCGGTGACCCGGAGAGCTTCGCGGCGCTGTTCGACCGTCATGCCGACGAGATCCACAGGTACGCGGCCCGGCGCCTCGGGGTGGAGCTGGCCGACGACGTGACGGGGGAGGTGTTCCTCGTCGCGTTCCGCGGGCGGGCGCGTTACGACCGCTCCTGGCCGGATGCCAGGCCCTGGCTGTACGGCATCGCGACCAAGGTCGTCTCCCAGCACCGCAGGGCCGAGCGGCGGCGCACCGCGGCCATGGCCAAGGTGAGCGTGGAGCGCCCCGGCACGTTCGACGAGCGCAGCGCCGACCGGGTGACCGCCGAGCAGCTCCAGCCCAGGCTGGTCAGGGCGCTGACGAGGCTCAGCGCGGGCGAGCGTGACCTGCTGCTGCTCGTGGCATGGGCGGACCTGACGTACGAGGACGCCGCGCTCGCGCTCGGCGTGCCCGTCGGCACCGTCAGGTCCAGGCTCCACAGGCTCCGCGCGAAGGTGCGCAGGGCACTCGGCGGCATCGATCCCTTCGCAGCAGAGGAGCCCCGGCATGGATGAACGCAGCATGGATGAGGACGAGATCCGCATGTTCGCCGACGGCAGGCCCACCGTGCCGCCGTACGGGTCCGAGGCAAGGGCCAGGGCGCGGGAGCGGCTGCTGGCGGAGGCGCGTGGCGGGGGCCGCTTTCGCCTGCCCAGGCTCGGCTTGCAGGCCGCGGCCGCGTTCGGGGCCACGGTCGTCCTGGTCGGCGGCGTGGCCGTGGCTCTGTCGAACCAGGGCGGGGGCAGCACGCACCCCGCCACGTCGGTGACCCAGTCGGCTTCCGTGTCGTCGTCGGATGAGTTGTCTCCCCGGCCCGGCCAGTTCATCCTGATCGAGTCCGAGACGATGTACGGGTCGTTCACGTTCGGCAAGGACGGCGAGGATTCGCGTTACCTCTACCGGACGCACAGGAAGATCTGGCAGTCCGTGGACGGGAGCGCGGACGGCCTGCTGCAGATCGAGGGCCTCGAGCCCAAGCCGTGGCCGGGCAGGTCGCTGCCGAAGTCGGCGAAGGCCTGGCAGGGCTCCGACTGGCACCTGCTGGCCTCCTGCCCCGGCCAGAGGGGTGACCGCCGCACCGACTACGCCTACCTGAGCACGCTCCCGACGGACGCCGCCGGGATGCGGGGGCGCCTCTACGAGATGAGCGCGGCGTACGTGAGCGACGGCAAGGGCGTGGACAGCGACCGGGCCGCGTTCGACCATGTGTCTGACCTGGTCAGGGAGACGTACCTGCCGAAGGCGCAGCGCGACGCGCTGTTCGAGGCGGCCAAGACGATCCCCGGCGTCCAGGTGGCCGAGGGCGTGGAGGACGCGGCGGGCCGCAGGGGGGTGGCGCTCGGGCAGCAGGACCCGCAGGGCATCCTCAGGCAGGCCATCTTCGACCCGGCCACGCACCTGTTCATGGGGGAGCGGCACACGGTCGTGGACAGCAAGCTCGCCCAGGCCCCCGAGGGCAGCGTGCTGGCGCTGACGGCCCAGCTCAAGGTCTCGGCGGTGGACGAACTGCCGCAGGTGACGGTCCGGAACCAGGGGGACGCCTCCTGCGCCACGCCCTCACCCGTGGCCACCACGAGCCCGACGAGCTCGGCCGCGCCGTCGCCGGAGCCGAGCGAGGACGCCATAACGCAGACGCTGGAGCCGATGCCGACCATGACGATCACGCTGAACGCGACGAGCGACCCGTCTGCGCCGGAGCCGGTGCCGACTGTCACTATCAGCGCGGAGCCGTCGAACGGGCCGTCGCCGGCGCCGCCGACCGAGAAGGCGTCTCCGGCCCGCAAATGACCACCCAGTCGGTCAAGCGGGCGCCGTAACGGCGCCCGGCCCCGTGAACCGGAGGAGCGTCTCCCTGGACAGGGCCCAGCCACGTACGGTGGCTGGGCCCTCCCGTGCTCCGCCGTGAAAACCCTGAAAAGCCCAGCCACGAACGGCGGGACCGTTTAGAACCCGGAAGCACCCAGCCACGAACGGCTAGGCCTGGCTGAACTCGTAAAGGGCGTCAGAGAGCTGAGAAATGGCCCACACCAGGTCGTCCTCGGAGATGACGATGGGTGGGGCGAGGCGGATCGTGGAGCCGTGGGTGTCCTTGGCCAGGACACTCCTCGCCATGAGCGCCTTGGACATCTCGCGCCCGGTGGCCAGCTCCGGGTCGATGTCCACGCCCGCCCACAGCCCGCGTCCGCGCACCCGCCCAGAACGTCCCGAGCCGGTAGGTGTCCGCACAGTCGATGGTCACATGGTGCACAAGAGAAGCCATGGCCGACATTATGCCTAGTGAGGCG
>NZ_JBFAMX010000750.1:0-4380 GCF_040659615.1 Nonomuraea sp. NPDC049784 | reverse complement strand
CGTCCGCCAGCAGGACCGCCACCCAGCCTGGGCCGTTGTCCGCCCACTCCACGTCCACGATGCCGGCGCGCTCGATGCCGAGGGACTCGGCGATCTTCTCGACGAGCGGCTCCTCCACGGGCCCGGACTTCACCAGGGGCGGCGCCTGGAACGCCAGCCCGTCGCCGGTCTTGCCCACCCGGACGAGCCCGGCCCCGCACTCCTGGACGATCTCGCCCTCCTGCCGCGGCACTCCCCCGGCCTCCAGCCAGGCATGGCAGGTGCCCAAGGTCGGGTGCCCCGCGAACGGCAGCTCCTCGCTCGCGGTGAAGATCCGCACCCGGTAGTCGGCCTCGGGCGAGCTCGGGGGAAGGAGGAAGGTGGTCTCGGCCAGGTTCGTCCACGCGGCGAACCGCTGCATCTCCTCGGTTGCCAGGCCCTCGCCGTCGAGCACGACCGCGAGCGCGTTTCCGTGGTACGGGGTGGCGGTGAAGACGTCCACCTCGGTAAATGGGCGCAACATATCTGGAGTCTCGCAGACAGGGTCTTTCCCCGTGGACACAGCGCCCCCAGACTGGACGGTGTGGCGGACTTTGATGTTGTGGTCCTGGGTTCCGGGCCGGGTGGGCAGAAGGCCGCGATCGCGGCGGCGAAGCTCGGCAAGCGTGTCGCGATGATCGAGAAACGGCACATGCTCGGCGGCGTGTGCATCAACACGGGGACGATCCCGTCGAAGACCCTGCGCGAGGCCGTCCTCTACCTCACAGGGCTCAACCAGCGGGAGCTGTACGGCGCCAGCTACCGCGTCAAGGACGAGATCACGGTCACCGACCTCGGGATGCGCACGCAGCACGTGATCGGCCGGGAGATCCAGGTGATCCGCAGCCAGCTCGCCCGCAACCACGTGACCGTGTTACAGGGCACCGGCCGCTTCCTGGACCCGCACACGATCGGGATCACCCATGAGGAAGGCAAGACAGAGGAGACGAAGATCTCCGCCGAGAAGATCGTGATCGCCACCGGCACGTCGCCCGCCCGTCCCGGCAGCGTCGAGTTCGACGACAAGACGATCATCGACTCCGACGCGATCCTGCATCTCGACCGGATCCCCGAGACGCTCGTCGTGGTGGGGGCCGGGGTCATCGGCATCGAGTACGCCTCCATGTTCGCCGCGCTCGGCACCAAGGTGACGGTGGTGGAGCGGCGCGAGCGCATGCTGGAGTTCTGCGACCTGGAGATCGTTGAGGCGCTGAAGTACCACCTGCGCGACCTGGCGGTGACGTTCCGCTTCGGGGAGAACGTGGCGGCGGTCGAGCGCCGCCCGGGCGGGGCGCTGACCCTGCTGGAGAGCGGCAAGAAGATCCCCGCCGACTGCGTCATGTACTCGGCCGGGCGGCAGGGCAAGACCGCCGAGCTGTGCCTGGAGGCCGCCGGCCTGGCCGCCGACGACCGCGGGCGGATCTCGGTGGACGCCAACTACGCCACCGAGGTGCCGCACATCTACGCCGTGGGCGACGTGATCGGCTTCCCCGCGCTGGCGGCCACCTCCATGGAGCAGGGCAGGCTGGCCGCGCAGCACGCGTGCGGGGAGCCGGTCGTCGACATGCACGAGCTGCCGCCCATCGGGATCTACACCATTCCCGAGATCAGCTTCGTCGGGAAGTCGGAGGACGAGCTGACCCGGGACAAGGTGCCGTTCGAGGTGGGCATCTCGCGGTACCGGGAGCTGGCCAGAGGCCAGATCATCGGTGACTCCTACGGGATGCTCAAGCTGCTCGTCTCCCCCGAGGACCGGCGGTTGCTGGGCGTCCACGTGTTCGGGACTGGGGCGACGGAGCTCGTGCACATCGGGCAGACGGTCATGGGGTGCGGCGGGACGGTCGACTACCTGGTCAACGCCGTGTTCAACTATCCGACGCTGGCCGAGTCGTACAAGGTGGCCGCGCTGGACGCGATGAACAAGATGCGGGTGGTCGCCCGGCTCACCGCCGGCATGTGATCACCTACAGGGTCCACTTCTGGTTGGCGGCGCCCGTGCAGGTCCAGATCTGCAGGCGGGTGCCGTCCGCGCTGGAGTTGCCCGTGACGTCGAGGCACTTGTTCGCGGCGGGGTTCACCAGGTCCCTGCCCGAGGTGTAGGTCCACTGCTGGTTGGCGCCGCCCGTACAGCTCCAGAGCTGGAGCTTGCTGCCGTCGGCGGTGCCGCGGTCGACCACGTCCAGGCACTTGCCGAGCGCGCGCAGCGTGCCGTCGCCCGGGCGGGTCCACTGCTGGGCGGCGCTGCCGTTGCAGGTGTAGAGCTGCACGGGGGCGCCGTCGGCGGCGCTGCCGCCGGCCACGTCCACGCACTTGCCCGCCAGGCCCGTGATGGCGCCGCCGGGGCTGCTGCCCGGCGTGCCCGACCAGGTGAAGGTCGCGGTGGTACGGGCGGGCAGCGTGTACACGAACGACTGGTTGCCCCAGTTGACCCTGACCGACTGGGCCGAGGTGCCACCGTTGTGGGCGATCAGGGCCTTGGAGCCGTCGGGGTTGCGCCAGGCGACGTTCTGCACGGTGCCGTTGGCGGTCGAGTCGATCCGGTACGCCCCGGGCTTGACGAACTTGGTGAGGTGGCCGGTCGTGTAGTACTCGATCGTGTAATCCACCTGACCGGCGCGCGAGCCGCCCTCCTGGACCGTGATCAGGCCGGTGCAGGTGCCGCAGCCGCCGTTGTGCGGGCCCATGCCCTGGTTGACCCCAAGGCTCCACTTGACGACGCTGCGGCTCCAGTTGCGGGTGTAATTGACGATGTCGGCCATGTCCTCGTTGTGCTGGTTGGTGATCCAGGTGCCGCCGGAGTGCTCGGTGCTGAACTGGGGCACCGACGGGTACTGGCCGTGCACCTGCGTGCCGACCGCCGGGTCGCCGAAGTAGCCGTGCCAGGCGATGCCGCCGAACAGCGGGTCGCCGCGCAGCGCCGAGTCGGCCAGGATGGGGCCGCCGATCTGACCGTAGTCGCCGTAGTTCCAGTCGTGCACGAGGACCTTCGTGTTGATCCCGGCGGCGCGGAAGGCCGGGTAGACGAAGTTCTTGGTCAGCTCGATCAGGCCGGAGGCGTTCCAGCTCATGCCGGGGTAGTTCATCGCGGTCGGGTTGGACGCCTGGCAGCAGTTGGGCTCGTTCTGGACCGAGAGGTAATCAACCGGGACCCCGGCGGCCTGGTAGCTCTGGATGTACTTGACGAAGTACTGGGCGTACATGCTGTAGTACTCCCACTTCAGCCAACCCATCTGGTCCATCCGGCCGTTGTCCTTCATCCAGCCCGGGGCGCTCCACGGCACGGCCATGATCCGCAGCGCCGGGTTGAGCTGCCTGGCCTGGACGGTCAGCAGGCGGACGTTGGCGTCGTAGCCGTTGGCGCCGAAGTCGTTGAGGTCGCAGCAGGTGTCGTCGAGCGAGACCATGCCGGGGCGCGACAGGTCGGACGCTCCGATCGGGTTGCGGACGAACGACAGGCCGATCCCGTCCGTGGGCGAGAACAGCTTGCGCATCACCGCGTCGCGCGTGGCCGCGGTGACGGGGCCGCCGCGCAGCAGGTACGCGGTCGTGTCGGTGATCGACGCGCCGCCGCCCTCGAACTGCTGGTACGTGGCGCCCTCGTTGACGGTGATCGTGTGGTTGGCGGTGCCGCCCGCCGGGCCGAAGGCAACCGGGGTCTGCTGCTGCAGGCCGCGGGTGACGACCCTGCCTCCGGAGTCGGATGTGGTGGTGAGCCAGACGTTCACCGGCTCGTTGGCGGCGTGCGCCGGTACGGGCACGGCCAGCGCTAACAGGATCGCGCAGGCCAGGGTGAGGATGCGGGACACGGCGTGGTTTCCCTTCCGGGCGGGGGGCGACGCCCATGTAACAAATGAAACAAGAAAGAAACTTTCTCTTACGTCAACATGGGTAAGCCGCAGCGTCAAGGCCTGCTTTGGGGATGAAACAAATGAAACAATCAGGCGGGCCCGGTGGAGCCCCGGACGATCAGCTCGGTTTCGAGCGAGACGTGCAACGCCTCCACCGCGTGGCGGCTGAGCAGCCGCATCAGCAAGGTGACCGCCATCCTGCCCATCTCCTGCAAGGGCTGGCGCACGGTGGTGAGGGCGGGCGAGGTGGCCCTGCTCACGTCGATGTCGTCGAAGCCCGCCACCGAAAGGTCGCCGGGAACGCTCAGCCCGCGCTCCGCCGCCGCCCACAGCGCCCCGACGGCCATCTTGTCGTTGAACGCCACCAGCGCCGTCGGCCGATCCGGCAGGTCGAGCAGCTCGCTGGCCGCGAGGTAGCCATGCTCGGTGCTCGGCTCCGGCACGTTCCGCACCAACTCGGGCACGAGCAGCATCCCGGCGTCGGCCAGCGAGGCCGTGTAGCCCGCCAGCCTGG
>NZ_JBFAMX010000749.1:0-4412 GCF_040659615.1 Nonomuraea sp. NPDC049784 | reverse complement strand
GCCCAGGCGGCGGGCAGGGAGCGGATGGGCCGGGCGATGGCCGCGCTCTCGGTCCCGTCCATGCTGGTGCCCGTGCTCGGGCCGCCGCTGGGCGGGGTGATCGTGCAGGGTCTCGGCTGGCGATGGCTGTTCCTGATCAACGTGCCGGTCTGCGCGGTCGCGCTGCTGGCCGCGTTCGTGCTGCTGCCGCGTGAGCCGGGCGCGAACCCGCGGGGGCTCGACGTGCTGGGCCTGGCGATGCTGTCGCCGGGCCTGGCCGCGCTGGTCTACGGGCTGTCCGAGATCGGCAACGGGGCCTCGCTCCTGCATCCCGCGCTGTGGATCGGCGTGGCGCTGGTCGTCGCGTTCGCGGTGCGGGCGTTGCGGAGGACGGGGACGCTGCTGGACCTGCGGCTGTTCGGTAACAGGACGTTCGCCTCCGCGGTGACCGCGCTCGTGTGCTACTCGGCCGCGATGTTCGGCTTCACCGTGCTCGTCCCCCTCTACAGTCAGCTCGCGCAGGGCGGGACCCCGCTGGACGCGGGCCTGCTGATGGCCCCGATGGGAATCGGCGCGGCGATCACGATGCCGATCGCGGGCAAGCTGGCCGACGCCAGGGGACCGCGCGGCGTCGGCGCGGCAGGCGTGCTCGTGGCGGTGGCCGGCATCGCCGGGTTCGCCGCCTTCGGCGGAGCCGTGCCGATGTTCGTGCTCGGGCTCGGGCACGGGCTGGTGTCGACGTCGGTGATGGCGGCCGCGTTCAAGACGCTGGAGCCGGTCGCCATCCCGGGCGCGACCACGCTGAGCACTATCGCGGTGCGGCTCGCCTCGCCGTTCGGCGTCGCGGTGCTCGCCGTGCTGCTGCAGGTATTCACCAGGACCGGCGTGGAGCGGCCCTTCGTGTACGCGTTCGGCGTCGCGATCGCGCTGGCGGCCGTCTCACTGGTGCCGATCGCGCTCATAGGATCGAAGGCATGGAGAGGATCCTCGTCAGCGCCTGCCTGATGGGCCGCCGGGTGCGCTATGACGGTCGCGCCAAGACGAGCGCGGACGCCCGGCTCGCCACGTGGCGCGAGGAGGGCCGGCTGGTGCCGCACTGCCCGGAGGTGGAGGGCGGGCTGCCGATCCCGCGCCCGGCCGCCGAGATCGAGGGCGGCGCGGGCGGCGCGGCCGTCCTGTCCGGCGCCGCCCGCGTGCTGGCGAGCGACGGATCGGACGTCACGGCCGAGTTCCTGGCGGGCGCCCAGTCGGCGCTCGCGGCGGCACGGTCGTTCGGCATCCGGCTCGCGGTGCTGAAGGAGGGCAGCCCGTCCTGCGGCGCGCTGTCGATCTACGACGGCACGTTCACGGGCCACCGCGGCCCGGGGCAGGGCGTCACGACGGCCCTGCTGGAGCTGAACGGCATCCGCGTCTTCAGCGAGGACCACGTCGACGAGGCCGCCGACTACCTCCGGACCCTGGAGACGTAGAAGGATCCCGCCAGCCCGGCCGCGAGCGCGGCCGCCATCAAGCTGTGATACCAGCTGAGCAGCGCGCTCGCCTGGTCCGCCCCGAGCGCCAGCGCCAGGATCCCCATGAGCACCCCGGCCAGCGCGGCCGCGTGACTGTAGATCAGCCCGTCCCAGGCCCAGGCCCGCCCGGCCAGCACGCCGTACGCCCCGGCGAGCGTGGCCCCGGCGCACAACGTCTCCACGATCGCGGCCGGCACGATCACGGGCTCCCCGACTGGGCCGAACGCGATTCCGGCGTGCATCAGCGCGAAACAGAGGAAGATCAGCGCGTAGAGCAGCGACAACCAGCCCAAAGCCCTGCGGAGTGCGTCCATGAGCCCCACGTTCGCATCCGGCGGTGGCCGCGTAATCGTCCCCAGGGAGGCGGCGCGGATACCTCGTCCGCAGTAGGCCGCCCCGCATCGGGAAATCCAGCTGGCCGCTTCGGGGGAAACTTTCTCGCGTTCTCGGAAGTCGTACAGATGGGGCGCGTTTGAACATACGGGGGATTCGTGGAGAACGTTCCTCGTGCGGCGCGCTAGGGGGCCCGATTTCACATCGAAACGGGGAAAGGGATTCGGCAATGTCTGTCGACCTGAACAACGCACAACCCCTGGCCTGGGACTCGGCCACGCTCGACGCGGACACCAAGGCGATGCTCGACAACCTCCAGCCGAACATCCTGCGCGCCCACGTGCGCGAGCACTTGTCCGTGCTGTTCGTCAGGTTCAACGACGTCAAGGAAGGGCGGGCGTTCCTGCGGCACGTCGCGACCACCAAGATGAAGTCGGCGCGCAAGCACCTGGAGGAGGTGCGCGACTTCGGCGCGAAGGGCCGCCGCGGCACGCCGTACGTGGGCATCGGCATCAGCAAGGCCGGATACCGCGACCTCGGCCACTCGGTCGAGGAGGTGCGCAAGTTCGGGGACCGAGTGTTCCGCGACGGCATGAAGAGGCGCATCGCGGAGGTCAACGACCCGCCGGTGGAGGAGTGGGAGCGCACGTACCAGCGGGAGATCCACGCCGTCATCCTGATCGGCGACGCGGAGCCGGGGCCGGTGGCCGCGCTGCGCGAGGAGATCCTCGGCGAGCTGCCGGAGAGCGCGCGGCTGCTGGGCGAGGAGAGCGGGCAGGGCATGCGCAACCCCGCCGGCGACGGCATCGAGCACTTCGGGTACGTGGACGGCCGCAGCCAGCCGCTGTTCGTGAAGGACGAGGTGGACAAGGAGCCGAAGAAGCACTGGGATCCGGCGCTCCCGCTGAGCAACGTCCTCGTGCCCGACCCCTTCGCGCCGGACCCCGTCCGTCACCACGGCAGCTACCTGGTCTTCAGGAAGCTGGAGCAGAACGTGCGGGCGTTCAAGGAGATCGAGCGGGACCTGGCCGACGGCATCGGCCTGGCCGGCGCCGACCGCGACCGGGCGGGCGCCATGATCGTCGGCCGGTTCAAGGACGGCACTCCCCTGACCAGCAAGGCGAAGGCGGCCGGCGGGCCGGTGAGCAACGACTTCACGTTCGACGGCGACGACGAGGGCACCAAGTGCCCGTTCAGCGGGCACATCAGGAAGACGAACCCCCGCTCGTTCGGGCGCGAGGTGCTCATGGCCCGGCGCGGGCAGACGTACGGGGAGCGCACCGACGAGCCGTGGGACGACTCTCCTCCGGAGACCCGGCCGAGCGGCGAGGTGGGGCTGCTGTTCATGGCGTTCAACGGGAGCCTGCTGAGCCAGTTCGAGTTCACGCAGCAGACCTGGGCGAACAACCCCGACTTCCTCAACCCGGCCACCGGCCACGACCCGGTCATCGGGCAGGGCGAGCGGGACGTCAAGGTGACGTTCCCCAAAGTCTGGGGCAAGCCGGAGATGTCCGCCCCGCAGACTCAGGTGGCTCAGACGGTGACGATGAAGGGCGGCGAGTACTTCTTCGCGCCGTCCCTGGCGTACCTGCGCAACCTGTGACCAGCACGTAAAAGGCCGGGCCCGTTCGGGGCCCGGCCTTTTCGGTGAGTGCCGACTAGTGCGGGATGACGCGGCGGTGTGCCGCCCGGCTGGCGGGCACCGCGATCAGGCTGAGCACCACCGTGATGACGCCCACGACCCAGGACGTCCAGGACGCGCCGCGCTCCTGGGTGTAGGTCATGACCCACGGGGCGACGAACAGCAGCACACCCCACAGCGTGTTCAGCCATTCGGTCGCGACCAGGCCCGGCCTGGCGAGCGACGCGAGTGAGGTGAGCACGATGAGGATGCCCAGCACGATCAGGGACGGTGCGGCGCCCGAGGCGCTGGGGACCCAGATCGGGGAGAGTGCTGCGTAGAGGCCGGCGATCAGGGTTACCCAGTCCTGCCAGCGTGACCATACCTTCATGAGAACCTCCGCCAACGGCGTTTGCGAGGCTGGCCTATTCGGGTCAGTCGATTTCTATAACCACGAATGACCTGCAAAGATTCCCGTTGTGGCGGCGTGGCGGGAGCCTGACCATCGGCGGGTTCCTGCTTGCCCGGGATGCGGCGTTCTGTCTGTTCTTCCGGACACCATAGGATCGGATGCCTCCGCTGGATCTTCGGGGGGAGATCTGTGATGTTGCGGGCGTTCCTGCGGACAGAGGCAGGCAGCACGAGCGTGCTGCTGGTCGCCACGGCAATGGCCCTGCTCTGGGCCAACTCGCCGTGGGGCGACACCTACGACGCGTTCTGGCACACGCCGATGGGGATCTCCTTCGGGGACGCCGCGTTCTCGCTGGACCTGCGGCACTGGGTCAACGACGGCCTCATGACCGTCTTCTTCTTCCTCATCGGCCTCGAGGTCTCGTACGAGGTGCGGCTCGGGCAGCTCCGGGACCGGCGCCTCATCGCCGTGCCCGCGGTCGCGGCGATCGGCGGGATGCTGGTCCCGGCCGGCGTCTACCTCCTGCTCAACGCCGGCGGTCCGGGCGCGGGCGGGT
>NZ_JBFAMX010000748.1:0-4412 GCF_040659615.1 Nonomuraea sp. NPDC049784 | reverse complement strand
CGGGCAGCAGCGGCTGGAGGTGCCGATCACGCTCACCCCCGGCCGCTGCGACCCGCACGCGTTCGCCGAGGCCAAGAAGGCCTTCCTGTTCCCCGTGCGGGCCAGCATCGACGGGGGCCAGGAACGCGTCGTCATCGTGGTGCCGCCCAAGCCGCTGCAGGATCGCCTCATCACGTACGCGCTGAAGACGTGCGGCCTGGGCTGAGGCTCAGCCGTCGATCTTGCCGGTGCGGTACTCCAGCGCCTTGCCGGGGTACTTGTTGTCGTCGCCGTACTGGTAGACGCCGATCGTCGCCACCGCCGGGTCACCCGCGTCGTCGAACTCCACCGGGCCGCTGATGCCGTCGTAGTCGATGTCCTTGCCGGCCTTCAGCAGGTCCACGCACTCCTTGAAGCTCTTGCACTTCTCGCCGCCCTTGCTCACCTCGGGCAGCTTGGCGGCGATGGACTTGCCGGTGTCGTCCTTGGCCGCCTCGGCGGCCAGCGCGATCAGGTTCGCCGCGTCGTACGACTCCGCGGCGTACGTGAAGTCCGAGAGCTTGGGGTCGAGCTCCTGGAGCTTCTTCCTGAACTCCTCGGGCGCCTCGGCGCCGGGGATGGTGCCCTTGACGCCCTTCAGCGTGCCCTTGGGCATCTTCAGGTAGTTGGTGTTCGACATGTTGCCGTCCACCATGTACCACTTGTACTTGTCGGCCGTCAGGCCCTGCTTGACCAGCTCCGCCACGACCTTGGCGCCCTCCTCGAAGCCGATCAGCACGATCGCCTTGGGGTTCTTCGCCTTGATCTTGGCCACGTCGGCGGAGAAGTCGGCCGCCTTCGGGTCGTAGTCCACGCGCTCCGCGACGCTCGCGCCGGCTTCCTCTGCCGTCTTGGTGATCTGGTCGGCCAGGCCGGAGCCGTACGAGTCCTGCATGGCCAGGATGCCGATGGTGTCGTTGCCGTCGGCGGCGATCAGGTCTCCGAGCACCCGGCCCTGCAGCTTGTCCGGCGGCGCCGTGCGGAAGTACAGCCCGTTGTCGTTGATCGTGGTGAACTTGTCGGAGGTGTTGGCCGGCGAGAACTGCACCACGCCCGCACCCGTGATCTTGTCAATGATCGACTCCGACACCGACGACGACGCGGCGCCGATGATGGCGTCGGCCTTCTGCGCCAGCAGCTTGTCCACCGACTGCGAGGCGATGTTCGTGGTGGTGTCACCCGAGTCCGTGTGGACCTTGGTGACCGGCTTGCCGAGCACGCCCCCGGCCTCGTTGATCTCCTTGACGGCCTGGTCCACCCCGGCGAACTCGGGCGGGCCGAGGAACGCCAGCGAACCGGTCTGCGGCAGCACCGTGCCGAGGGTCAGCGTGCCGTCGCCCTTCTCCGCGGGGGCCGAGGAGGCCGCCGCGGACGGGGCCGCCGAGTCGGACTGCTTCGCGGCCGTGTCACCACCGCCTCCACCACAGGCGGTCAAAGCCAGGCTCGCCGCGGCCGCGACGGCCAGTACGCGCCCTGTTGGAGCAATGCGGATCATAAAAGAGACTCCCCCTATCTCAACGAAGGAACGATCACCTTCGCTGGGTTTTCCGAGCTCAGCATGCCTGTTCGGGGAGGAGGTGGGGAGTTCTTACGCCGCTTTTATGCGGATTCGTAATGTCCCAAACACTCCCCGTAATGGTATGTTTCGTTAGAGTTACGGACTTCTGTCAGTGATGGTGACTTCAGGCCGAAATTTCGGGATCTAGGCCGCAATGGAGGGCTTCAGGTCTTTGGCCTTGCTCACGTCCACCAGTTCGGTGTCGTATTTGGAGACGGGCCGACCCCGGCACCAGGCACGCCGCAGGGGGAGGACCGGCATGCGACCTGCTGAAGGGCTCCCTCAGCCCCGCTCGGCCGCGTCGTCGATGACGATCTGAGCAACCTCACGCATGCTCAACCGCCGATCCATCGACGCCTTCTGGATCCACCTGAACGCCTGAGGCTCGCTCCAGCCGTGCTGCGTCATCAGCAACCCCTTGGCGCGCTCCACCAGCTTTCTCGTCTCCAGCCGCTCCGACAGGCTCGACACCTCGGCGGCCAGCGCCACCATCTCCTCGTGCCTGCTGACCGCCATCTCGATCGCCGGCACCAGATCCGCCTTCGTGAACGGCTTCACCAGATAGGCCATCGCCCCCGCGTCCCTGGCCCGCTCGACCAGGTCACGCTGGGAGAACGCGGTCAGGATCAGGCACGGCGCGATCCGCTCGGCCACGATCCGCTCCGCCGCCGAGATGCCGTCGAGCACGGGCATCTTCACGTCCAGGATGACGAGGTCGGGCTTCAGCTCGGCGGCCAGCCGGATCGCCTGCTCACCGTCCCCGGCCTCGCCCACGACGACGTAGCCGTCCTCCTGGAGCATCTCCTTGAGGTCGAGGCGGATCAGGGCCTCGTCTTCCGCGATCACTACTCGCCGCTGCGTACTCACGAGCAGAAGAGTACCGATGTCCGGTAGATTAGATCCACGCCGGTGCGGCTCGGGGGTTACACTCCGAGATCACAGACCGGACAAATGCCGCCCCGGTAGACCAATCGGCAGAGTCGATGGCCTCAAAATCCATTCAGTGTGGGTTCGAATCCCACCCGGGGCACTTTCCAGCCGCCCGGCACTCCCGACCGGGCGGCTTTGTCATATGCGCACGCAACATTGGCCCCACGCATACTCGCGAAACCGCGGACCGCGCCCTCCGCCTCGAACTATCGGTCGCCAGGCGGGGAGGCCGTGGAGCTGCTGGATCTTCACATGGGCCCGGAACACCGATGCAGCGTCACGGTGTCCAGTCGGGCGAGCGGCCCAGGAGGGCGACGACCTGGTCCAGGGCCGGGGCGTCGGCGGGGGCGGACAGGCCGGGGAGGAATGCCTTGCCCTCGCCGCGCGACTGCGGCGTGTCCGGGACCTGCCGGGCCAGTGGGAGTGCGGCCGCTGCGAGGTCCTCGTCCACGTTGGGCGGGACGCCCAGGGCCTTGGCGAAGTCCCAGCCGTGCACCACGCAGTCGATGAAGTGGAAGCCGATCGCCAGCTCCGCGGGGAACGGCCCGCCGTCGCGCACCTCCGGCAGGTAGAACGGACGGTCCAGGACGCCGCCGGTCGCGAAGGCGGCCAGGACGGCGCGGGCGGAG
This sequence comes from Nonomuraea sp. NPDC049784, assembly GCF_040659615.1. Lineage (NCBI taxonomy): Bacteria > Bacillati > Actinomycetota > Actinomycetes > Streptosporangiales > Streptosporangiaceae > Nonomuraea > Nonomuraea sp. NPDC049784. The sequence goes on along the minus strand of NZ_JBFAMX010000748.1, from coordinate 1,277 downwards.
GCGGCGTGCTCGGCCGCCGGGTCAGCGCCCAGTGGGCGGGGCCGCCAGCCGGCCAGGTCTGACCGCTGCCCCGTGGCCGCGAAGGCGAAGCCGTGGTTCTGCGCGATCTGGTGTTCCAGCAGATCGCGCACGGCCCATCCGGCGCACGGCGTCGGCCTGTCCAAATCGTCCAGCTTGAGGGTGTCAAGGAGGTCGATGGTGGCCTGCACGGATCGCCGGTTCAGCTCAATGATGTCTACCAAGGCACAATTCCTTCATCGTCGTAGAACCCGCCCGTCGGCCCGTCGGGGCCGAGGGTGGCCAACCTGATGATGATGGCGGCGCCGTCCGCGGCAGTGCGAGTGATTTTGTACGGCAGGTCCTTGCTGAAGTCGGTGGCGCAGGCGCCCGGGGCGGCGGCGTTGACCAGGATGCCGTCCTTGCGGAGCTCCTTGGCGTACTGGACGGTCAGGGAGTTGAGCGCGGTCTTCGACACCGGGTAGGTGGCCATGGGCGGCAGGCCGGACATGTAGTGGGCGGGGTCGGTGTGGTGGGCGAGGGAGCCGACGCCGCTGGAGACGTTCACGATGCGGGCCGCGGGTGAGCGTCTGAGCATGGGGAGCATGGCGTTGGTGACCATGAGGACGCCGATGACGTTCGTCTCGAACACCTCCCACACCGTCCGTGGGGATGTGGCGCTGGGCGGGACCCACGCGGTGCCCGAGATTCCGGCGTTGTTGACGAGCACGTCGAGGCGGGTCAGCGCGGCGGCGGCCGCCTCGATCGTGGCCGGGTCCGTGACGTCCAGCACGACGGGTCGCACGTCGCCGCCCGCCGCGCGGAGCCGGGCCGCGGCCTCCGCGCCTCGCTCGCGGTCGCGGGAGCCGAGCAGCACCGTCATACCCTCGCGCGCGAGCCCGGCGGCGACCTCGTACCCGATGCCCTTGTTCGCCCCGGTCACCAGGGCGGTCCTCGTTTCCGTCATGTCGGGAAGCACACCACCGTTCGCCGCGCTGGGGCCAACACCGGGTGGGTCATGGCCAATACCCTGAAGGTATGGAGACGCGCGAGCTGGCCTACTTCGCCGCCGTCGCGGAGGAGCTGCACTTCGGGCGGGCGGCCGAGCGGCTGGGCATCGCGCAGCCGCCGCTGTCGAGGGCGATCCAGAAGCTGGAACGGCGGCTCGGGGTCACGTTGTTCGACCGGTCCGGGCGGCAGATCACGCTGACGCCGGCGGGCGAGGTACTGGCCAAGGAGGCGGCCAAGGTCCTCGACGCGGTGGCCGCCGCCGCGGTGCG
>NZ_JBFAMX010000747.1:0-4414 GCF_040659615.1 Nonomuraea sp. NPDC049784 | reverse complement strand
GCCCGGACGACGCGCGGCTGGCAGGGCTCGTACGCCGACTCCGCGCCCGCAGCGAGGAGTTCTCGGCGCTGTGGGACACCCACCACGTCGCCGTACGCCGCACCGACGTCAAACGCTTCCTGCACCCGGTGGTCGGCCTGCTGGAGCTGGACTGTGAGGTACTGCTGAGCCCGGAGCACGACCAGCGGCTGGTCGTCTACACCGCCCGCCCGGGCAGCAGGTCCTACGAGCGGCTGGAACTGCTGCGCGTGGTCGGCCTCCAGAACCTGACCCGCGGCTGAACCGCTCCGCCGGCGCCCGCAGCAGCGATACCGCTTGGGCCCGACGGCCGGTCGTCGACGTCGCCCTCCACTCCCTGCACGACCATGGAGATGCCGGCGATCCGCTCCTTGTGACAGCGCGGTGATGTGACGTGCGCCACTGATCGTGGGTGTCACAAAGCGGTTGGGACTGGTCTCTTGTGCATGTCACGGTCGAGCCGTTGCTCACCGCGCCTGGCCGACAGCGTCTCGATGGCGATGCTGCTGGTGCTGGAGACACTCGCGCTGACCGAGCGGGCGGTCCCTTTCACGAGGGCGGCCACGTGCGGGTCTGAACCGGTACCACTGCGGCCGCCCCTCGGACATAGGTAGTACGGGCAGGACTCTGTCGGGCTGCCAGTATTTGGCCGTCTTCACGCCTGTTCACAGGCCCCGACGTCCGACGAGTCACCGAAGTGACAGTTCCGTTGAAAGGCCTACATTCGGCACCCACCTTCAGGTCGAATGGTTGCTGTGACAACACGGCAAGCGCGTCTGCGGCGGGTCCTGATCTGGTCGATCAGCGTGGTCGTCATCACCGTCATCGCCACCGTGACCTTCCACCTGCTCGTCGGCGCACCCGACACCACCTGGTGGCGGCTGGTCCTGGAGCAGCTTCCCCCCTACATGGTGCCGCCGTACTCCACAGCGGATCTCCCTCCCGTGGCGCTCACCATCCTCGCGGCCGCCAGCCTCCTGTTCGGCGTCAGTTGCTGGTTCGCAAGCAAACTGCGTCGCCGCCCCGGCCTGCGGCTGCTCACGCCGGAGGAGATCGAGGCCCACCCGCCTGAGGGATCCTTCGACGCGCTCAGCGCCGAACGAGGGATGCTTCTTCAGCGGATGAGCACCTGGGGCGTCACCCTTGGGTTGCTGCTCGCCGCAGGCAGCATGGCCTACACCACCAGGTCCACGGAGACCTCGCAGGAAAGGCAGATCACCAACAGGTACACCCAAGCCATGGAGCAGCTCGGTTCCGAGAAGATCGAGGTCCGCCTGGACGCGATCCACACGCTGCAACGCCTGGCGCAGGATTCTCAACGAGATCGTGTGACGACCGTCGATGTCATGGCCGCGTATGTGCGCGAGCACGATTCGATGTCAAAGGCCCGGCTGCTCGGGCAGCCGGAGACCGACGTGCAGATGGCCCTGACCGTGCTCGGCAGCGTCTACGATGCGCCGAACACCGAGCTCGGGCACGACTGGGTCTGCAGCTGCAACTTGGCGCGCATCCGTGTACCAGGCGCAGATCTGAGCGGCCTGAACCTCGGCATCGCCGTCCTGACCCGGGCAGACCTGCGTGGGGCTTACCTGAGCGGGGCCAACCTGGATCACGCGGACCTGTCCGGCGCCGACCTGCACAGGGCATATCTGAACAGCGCGGACTTGCCGCACGCGGTCCTGTTCATGACGGACCTCAGCGAGGCGAACCTGAACCGCGCAGACCTGAGCGGGGCGGATCTGTACGAGGCGGACCTGAGGAGGGCGGACCTGAGCTGGGCGGACCTCAGCGGGGTGGACCTGTTCAACGCAGACCTGCGCGGGGCGGACCTGCGCGGCGTGAATCTGCGCGGGGCGAGCCTGAGCGGGGCGGACCTGCGCAAAGCGAATCTGCGCAAGGCGATCCTACGCGGGGCGGACCTGAAGGGGGCGAACCTCAAGGGTGCGGATCTGACGGGTGCGGACCTCAAGGGTGCGGATCTGACAGGTGTGGACCTGACCGCGGTGAACCTGACCGAGGCGAACCTGAACGCGGCCAAGTCCGACAACGAGACCAAGCTTCCCGCAGGAGCCCCTGGGACATGAGTGGGCGGCGTCCCCTGGCGCTACCTCCCGCACGATCACCCGCCCTGGCGGACCGGGTACGCCTGCGACGCCCCCAACGGTGAGTCATTCTCAAGAGACCTCAACCGGAGTGCGGTGGGAAGGGGAAAATCGGTTGCCATGGGAAACGCCATGTTCCTATCGTGCCGCCATGCCCTCCTACTCCCACCCTTTGGCCTGGCTCCTGGGCCTGGAGGGAGCCGCGCTGCTCCGAGCGCAAGCCGGCGACCTGGGCGACGCGAGCTTCGTGGAACGGCGAATCGCCGAGATCCGCAGCTTGGTCAACGACCCTGACCCGGCACTGGGCACAGGCACATCCATCGGCCACGCCACCACCGAAGAAGGCTACGCGCAGTGGTCCGCCGGATACGACTCCGACGGCAACCCCTTGATCGCAGCCGAGGAGCCCCTGGTACGGCGCATCCTGTCGCAACTCCTACCAGGCCGCGCCCTGGACGCCGCCTGCGGCACGGGCCGCCACGCCGCTTTTCTGGCGGAGCTCGGCCATGAGGTCGTCGGCGTGGACTCCTCACCGGAGATGCTCACCCGAGCCAAGGCCAAGCTCCCGGCCGCCGAGTTCCGCCAAGCAGACCTCCATCACATACCGGCCGCCTCCGAAAGCTTCGACGTAGTCGTCTGCGCCCTCGCGCTGACCCACCAGCCAACCCTCGGCCCGCCCATGACCGAGTTCGCCCGCGTGGTCAAACCCGGCGGCCACGTGGTCCTCTCGGACATCCATCCGCTGTCCCTGTACCTGGGCGGTGTCCCGATGGTGGCGGGCCAGGACGGACTACGAGCCATGCCGGCCACCCGCTTCCTGGCCGGCGACTACATCACCGCCATCCTTGAGGCGGGCCTGCGGATCGAGAGCTGCCACGAACCCCGCTGGGGCAAGGTGCCCGGCGGCCACGGCGGCCCCCTCGCCCAACAGCGGTGCCCAGAAGCAGCCGCAGCGGCCTACGAAGACACCCCCGCCCTGATCATCTGGCACCTCCGCCGCTCCTGACCTCGGATTGCCGAGGTCAGGGACGCCGGGAACCCTCTGGGACTGCTGACACATTCGTCAACGGCCACCCGTCATCGCCGAGCCGCGTCAGCTCGGACCCTCTTGGGAAGGGGTGCTCGCCGGCGACTTGTCGTTCCGGGTGCCCGCGGTTCCGGATACAACACGGCACTACCAGTTCGGTGCAGGCCGAGCCGACGGCGGACCGCCTCGATGGACACGCCAGTGTTGATCAGTCGGTGGCGTGGGCGTGCCGTAGCTGGTGGATGTCGACGGCAAGGCCGGCGATGCGCAGTAGCCTTGCCGGCGATGGTGAGCGGCGTCGTAGCGCGTGCCCTTCGCGCCTCGGACGCGAAGGGGTTCCCTGTGCTGCCTCCGTGGCGCCTCGGAGTGCGTGGTGTCATCGAAGTTCGCCAGGAAAATGTCGCGGTGGGATGTCGAGAACCCGCGCGCGGCTCCGTCCTCGGAGTGAACACGGCCACAATGGGCCGTACCTCACCAAGGAGAAACATGATGGCCAAGTACCTGCTGCTCAAGCACTACCGTGGCGCGCCGGCAGCGGTCAACGACGTGCCGATGGACCAGTGGACGCCGGAGGAGGTCTCGGCCCACGTGCAGTACATGCGGGACTTCGCCGCTCGGCTGGAGGGCACCGGCGAGTTCGTCGACGGTCAGGCGTTCTCCCCGGAGGGCACGTTCGTCCGCTACGACGGCGAGGGGCGGCCGCCGGTCACCGACGGCCCGTTCGCGGAGACCAAGGACCTGATCGCCGGCTGGATGGTGATCGACGTCGAGACCTACGAGCGGGCGCTCGAGCTGGCCGGCGAGCTGTCGGCGGCTCCGGGTGCGGGTGGGAAGCCGATCCACGAGTGGCTGGAGGTGCGCCCGTTCCTGGCCGAGCTTCCGACCATCACGGACTGACGCGCGTGGACGAGTCCCTGTTGCGGGCCCTCACCCCCACGGTGATCGGGATCCTCGTCCGGCGCGGAGCCGACTTCGCGTCGGCCGAGGATGCCGTGCAGGACGCCCTGGTCGAGTCCGTGCGCGTGTGGCCGGACGACCTGCCGGGCGACCCCAAGGGCTGGCTGGTCACCGTGGCCTGGCGTAAGTTCCTCGATGTCGCCCGCGCCGACACCTCCCGACGGCACCGCGAGGTACGCGCCGAGGACGAGCCCGTGCCCGGTCCTGGCGAGGCGGCGGACGACACGCTCCGGCTGTACTTCCTGTGCGCGCACCCGTCCCTGACACCGGCCTCGGCCGTCGCGCTCACGCTGCGCGCGGTCGGCGGCCT
>NZ_JBFAMX010000746.1:0-4415 GCF_040659615.1 Nonomuraea sp. NPDC049784 | reverse complement strand
CAGCGCCGCACTCCTCGAAGAGCGCCGCGATCCCGTCGCCCGCGGCCACCGCCACCACGCCCCTGCCCGCGCCGCCACGGTGGGTGCGCTCGGCCAGGTACGTGATCCTGATCCGGTGCGGCCGGCCCGCCCGCACACCGGCCTCGACGGCGGGACCGGCCTCGGCCACGTGGACGTGCACGTTCCACAGGCCCCCGCCTCCGACCACGACCAGCGAGTCGCCCATGGCGTCGAGCTCCTCGCGCAGCGCGGCCACCGCGGCGTCGTCGGCCTCCAGCAGGTACATCACCTCGTACCCCGCGCCCACCTCGGCCATCGGCGAGACCCGGGCGGTCGGCGCCGGCACGTCGTAGTGGTCGACGTAGGAGTCGGTGATCACCGCGGCCAGCGTCTCCAGCACGATCGCCGCCCCCGCGCCGCCCGCGTCCACCACACCGCTGCGGGCCAGCACCTCCAGCTGGCCGGGTGTGCGGCGCAGCGCAGCGCGGGCCTCGCCCGCCGCCTGCCGCGCCACCTCCGTCAGATCGTCCCCGTCCACGTCCTGTACGGCTCGCGCGGCGGACTCCAGCACGCTCAGCACCGTGCCCTCCACCGGCCTGGCCACCGCCTCCCTGGCCAGCACGGCGGCCCTGAGCAGCCCGGCCCGCAGATCGGTGCCGTCCTTCAGCACCTCGGCGAGGCCGCGTAACGCCTGGCTGACGATCACCCCGGAGTTGCCGCGGGCCCCGACCAGGGCGCCGTAAGAGAGCGTCTGCCACACCACGGCCGCGTCCACGTCATCGGGGAGCGACTCGACGGCCTCGGCCGCGGACAGCATGGTCAGGTGCAGGTTGGTGCCGGTGTCGCCGTCGGCCACCGGGAACACGTTGAGCGCGTCGATCTCGGCCCTGGCCTGGCCCAGCGCGTCAGCGGCGAGGCGGGCCCAGCGGCGCACCGCGGGCGGGTCGAGGATCTTCATCTACGCCCTCCGACTGTATTTCCCCAACCAACCGACCCCCGGCCGAACTCCTGGCCCGAATGCGCTACGGTTGTCGATGGAGAATATCGCTGCTGGGCCTCCGGTCCAGCGTTCCAGTTCGCGCCCATCGGTGTGGATCGGATATTCTCGTCTGGCTGGCCGGTTGTCCCGGCATGCCCTCCGCCCGGAAAGCATCAGCGGACAGGGCTACATCGACTGTTTTAAGGAGCGAACCGTGGCTTCCGTCTGCGATGTCTGCCGTAAGGGCCCGACCTTCGGCAACAACGTGTCCCACTCGCACCGCCGCACCCGTCGTCGTTGGAACCCCAACATCCAGACGGTTCGCGCGGTCGTCGGCGGCACGCCGAAGAAGCTGAACGTGTGCACCTCGTGCATCAAGGCGGGCAAGGTCACCCGCTAGTCCCACACTTTTCACGCAAGCCCGTCGCTCTTTTATGGAGCGGCGGGCTTGCGTGTTTTCGTTTCCCCAGCGGCCACGGGGCCCACCCCCTCATTGGCCGGCCGCCCAACGGGACGGCCGGCCAAGGGGGGTCTCAGGCCTGGGGTCAGCGCCAGCGCCAGGCGTGGTCCACTGGGCCGATGCCGCTGCCCAAGGGGAAGCCGTGGGCGATCGCGCCCGTCACGTACTCCTTCGCCTTGCCCACCGCCTCGGGCACGTCGTCACCCAGCGCGAGCCGGGAGGCGATGGCGGAGGCCAGCGTGCAGCCCGTGCCGTGGGTGTGGCGGTTGTCAAGGCGTTCGGCGGCGAAGCGGTATTCGTTCGTACCGTCCGTGAGCAGGTCGACCGGCGCCCCCGGCAGGTGGCCGCCCTTGATCAGCGCCCAGGCGGGCCCCAGCTCCAGTACGGCGTCCGCGGCCCGGCGCAGCCCGTCCTCGTCCTCTACCTTGACGGACGTGAGCTGCTCCACCTCCCACAGGTTCGGCGTCACCACGGTGGCCACCGGAAGCAGCCGCGTCCGCACCGTCTCGACGGCCTCGGGCGCGAGCAACGGGTCGCCGTGCTTCGACACCCCGACGGGATCCACGACCACCGGGGCGGCGTACGAGCCGAGCACGCCGGCCACCGTCTCGACCAGGACCGGTGAGGCCAGCATGCCGGTCTTCACCGCCTGCGCGCCGATGTCGCCGAGCACCGAGTCGAGCTGCGCCCGCACGGCCTCGGGCGGCAGCTCCCAGTAGCCCTGGACGCCCAGCGAGTTCTGCGCCGTCACCGCGGCGATGACGCTCATGCCGTGGACGCCCATGGCCATCATGGTCTTCAGGTCGGCCTGGATGCCCGCGCCGCCCCCTGAGTCGGAGCCGGCGACGGTCAGCACACATGGAGGGGTCATGTCCCCCATCCAACCACTCAGCTGACGGCGCACTCCCCGCTGACCAGCCCGCAGTTCGCGGCCTTCTCGCCCTTGCCCGTGGCGGTGAACGAGACGGCGACCGAGTCACCCGACGCCAGCGACGCCGACAGGTCCAGGATCAGCAGGTCGCCGTCCTGGGTCCATTGGGCGCCGGCCACGTTTATGACCTTGCCCTCCACCGGGACGGACACGGTGGGATTCTGGAGCGTCTGCCGAGACGTGTTCGAGAGCTTCATGGTGGCCTGGTAGGTGAGCACCTGCTGCTTGATCGTCTGCTGGACGTTGATCGCGCCGGTACCGGACCCGAAGGTGCCCGTGGCGGTGGGGACGGGTGTGGCGCCGCCGCTGGACGTGCCGTCGGTGATGGAGTCGTCCAGCGTCGACGGCTCTTCGGTCGGAGATTCGGACACGCTCTCCTCGGCGGGCGGCGTCGGGTCCTCCGTCGGCTTCGAGGAGGTCTTCACCTTGGTCTTGGTGGGCGTCGGTGTGGCGGACGAGGTGCGCCGCGGCGTGCGGGCGCTGTAGGAGGCCGTCGGCGAGGGGGCCGTGGAGGGCGTGTCCTTTTCGGTCGGTTCCTCCGTCGGCTCCTCCTCGGGCTGGGTCTGCTCCTCGCTCGGCTGGGAGACCTCGGGGCCCGGCTGGTTGCCCGTCGCCTGTACGGCGGCGCAGGTCGTATCCGCGCACTTGCCCGTCCCGCTCGACGAGCTCATGAACTTGACGCCCGCCACGGTGCCGCCCAGCACGACGGCCACGGCGGCGACAGACAGCAGCGCGACCCGGCCCTTGCCTCCGCCCGAGGGGGGCGCGGCGAGCACGTCGTCGCCGCCGCGTCCGGGTTTACGGCGCCCGCGGCGGCCCTTCGGCTCCTCCGGCTCGTCGAAGCCGGAGTCGGACGGCCAGTCGGAGCCGAGGAACCCGGTCTCGGCGTTCGCCCAGGCGGGAGCCTGCACGGCCGTCGGCTCCCCGGCCACCTTGACGTCCCCCGGCTCGGGCGGGCCAGGCGACAGGGGCACGTCGAACCCTCCGGTACGGTCGCCGGGCGGCCCACCGAAGGCGCCACCTGGCCCGTTGGGGCCGTCGAAGAAGGCCGTGCGCTCAAACGGGCCCTGCGCGTCCGGACCGTCGAAGAAGGCCGTGCGCTCCATGGGCCCGTCAAAGGGACCCGGCACGTCGAAGGGGCCCCGCCCGGCGGAAGGCCCGGGCCGGTCGTTGGGCGCGCCGCCGAAGATGCCCGAGGGCCCGGGATCTGGCGCGCCGGAGCCGGGCATCGGACCGCGGCCGGGCATCCGGTCGGGGCCGCCGAGGACGGATGTCTGGTCGGCAGGGCCGGCGAAGGGACGGTCAGCGGGATCCGGACCGTCGAAGGAGCGGTCGGCGACCGGGCCCCACTCTGACGGGCGGGTGAAGGCACCCGTCGTCTCGAACGGCCCGGCCTCCTCCCCTGGTCTCGCCAGCGGGAAGGCACGCGAAGGGTCGTTGGCCGGGGGGAAGCCGCCGGCGGGGTCGTTGGGCAGCGCGAAGGCCCCGGTGGTCTCGAACGGCTCGGGCTGCGGCCCGCGCGACGGCGGCCCGTCCGTGCGCCGCGGCATGGGAGCCCACTGGCCCGTCACCTCGGGTTCGTCCGGCAACGAGGGCCAGCCCGGCGGCTCGGCCTGCTCGTCAGGACCCCAGAATGCGCTGTTGCTCCCCCGTTCATCCCCGTCGTCGGATCCACCTGTGCCGTGGCGGCCCATGGCTGCCCTTTCTCGCGGTTACAGTGGCCGCCAATCTTCATAACACCTTTGCTACGTCGTTGTCACAGCAATCCCCTGAGTCCCACCCCAAATCAGGAAAATTTCACGTAAATCGGGACAAGTCGTCACCGAAAGTGATCCCAGCCACGCCGCCCGATCTCGCGTCCATACACCAGAACGCCCTCGCCCTCGACCACCCGGCCCACGACCTGCCACGACGGCGGCAGCCGTACCTGTGAAGGGAAGACCGCGGCGAGCGCGTGATCCTCACCGCCTGTGAGCACCCACTCCAGCGGGTCGGCCCCCAGTTCCTTGGCCGCGACGGCCACGGGCTCCCCCACCGCGAATGCC
>NZ_JBFAMX010000745.1:0-4417 GCF_040659615.1 Nonomuraea sp. NPDC049784 | reverse complement strand
CCCGACGGCACCAGTCCAGGCGCCTGGCCAAGGTGCCCTCGGACCGCCGGCGGCGGCTGGCGGGCGTCGCGCGCCTGGCCGAGCTGCCCACGGTCGCTCCCGCCGTGCGCGACAACGTCCGGCAGCCGCTGTTCCGCGTCCCGCTGCTGGTGCGTGACAGGGACGCGGCCATCGCCGAACTGGAGCGGCGCGGGGTGGCCACGGGTTACCTGTACGACCCGCCGTACGACGACTACGCACCCGCCTTCACCGAGCCGTCCCCCGACCCCGGCCCCGCGCGCTGGTGGGCGCGGCACGTGCTTCCGGTCGATCCGGTGTACGCCGGCCGCGCCCTCCCCGTCCTGCGCGGCCTGGAGCCCCCTACGCAGGGTCCGCCCTGACCAGCCGCAGGAACGCCTTCAATCCCGTGATCACCTCCTGGTTGTCGCTCAGCCCGTCCACGGTCTCGTCGAACCGGCGGGCCATGAGCGTCATCCGGCGGCCCAGATCGTGGTCCGCCAGCTCCAACGCCCGGCGGGCGGCGGTCAGCTCCTCGATGTCCCGCCGCAGGCCCAGCGCGACCGTCTCCAGCTCGAACACCTGGCCGCGCAGGGCGATCACGTCCACGCGCGGGTACCGCACCTCCTGGCCTAGTGTCCTGACGCGGTCGCGCAGGTGCGAGGTGTACGCCCCGATCGGGCGGAAAGCGGTCGCGAGGAGGTAGAACCCGGCGAAGTAGTAGCCGATCTGGGCCCCTGAGAAGAACGTCACGACCGCGATCACCGCGGCGGACACGACGTGGCCGGAGATCGCGAGGACGAGCATGCGCCGGCCTATGCGCCTGGCCTCGTCCTCGCGGTGCTGGGCCACCTCGATGCCGGCCTCCCTGGACACCTGGATCTCGTGGACGACGTGGCGGGCGGCGAAGCACAGGTTCCACGGGACGGTCAGGATGACGACCAGCCAGAGCAGGCTGACCGCCCCGGCGGCGAGCGAGACAAGCGTGGAGAGCGCCACGCCTGCGTAGAGGATCAACCAGGCGGTGAGCAGGGTGACGAGCAGGGACGCGAGCAGTAGCCACCATTTCATACGGTTCATGGTGCTGTGCCGGTGCGGGCTGTCACGAGCGCTCGGCTACTCAGATCCGGCCTGAGCATCCTCGTGTATCGGACACCAACCCTGACCCGCCGTACTCCCCCCGGGTCCTTTTGCGGCCAGGGGGGCGCGTACTGCCCGCCCCATCCGCCAAAGGACCGCAACCACGGACGGTGGGAGAGCGGCAGTCGCGCCGTTCGGGCGCGCGGGCGCCCCATGCCGTGGGGCGGGGGCGCTAGCGAGCCTTGGCGTCGCGGATCAGCTTGGCCAGGATCCGGCAGCCGCGCCGGACCTCGGCGAGCGAGGCGGAGCCGTACCCGATCACCAGGCCGTGCAGGTGCGCCCGGCCGTGGTGGTGGCGCATGGTGGAGTCGAGCAGGACGCCGTGCTCCCTGGCCCGGGCGATCACGTCCGGCGCGACGGAGGCGGGCAGCTCGGCCAGGACGTGCAGCCCGGCCGTGTCGCCGCGCAGGCGGCAGACGGGCCCGAGGAGCTCGACGACCGCGGCGCGGCGGCGCGCGTACTCCAGGCGCATCCTGCGCAGGTGCCTGTCGAGGTCGCCGTGCTCCAGCAGGGTGATCACGGCCTGCTGTACGGGGCCGCTGGTGCGGTCGGCGATGCTGCGGCGCAGGCGGGCGATCGTGGCGACCAGTTCCGGATCGCCGACGAGCCAGCCGACGCCCACGTCGGGCGCGAGGGTCTTGGACAGGGTGCCGAGGAGCACCACCCGGGACGGGTCCAGGCCGTAAAGGGCGGGCAGCGGGGCCACGTCGTAGCGGAACTCGGCGTCGTAGTCGTCCTCGATGATCGTCGCGCCGGTGCTCCTGGCCCAGGCCAGCAACCGTTCCCTGCGCGGGATCGGCAGCCGCCCGCCCAGGGGGTACTGGTGCGCGGGGGTGGTGTAGAGCACGCGGAGATCGCCGGGAAGCCCGTCCACGATCACGCCGTCCTCGTCCACGGGGCACGGCACCACCTCGGCGCCCCTGGCAGCGAACACCGTCCGCGCCACGTGGTAGCCCGGGTCTTCGACGCCGGCCCGTGCCGGAGCTCGGCCGCCGCCGAGCAGGGCCAGCGCGCACAGGTCGAGCCCGTTGCCGGTGCCCCTGGTGACCAGGATGTTCTCCGGGCCGACGGCCATGCCTCTGGCCCGTCTCAAGTGCTCGGCCAGCAGCTCCCTGAGCCGGGGCAGGCCGTACGGATTGGGCGAGGCGCCCGGCGGCAGTTCGGCGGCCTTGCGCCAGGCCCGCCGCCACGCCGCCCGGTCGTAGTCGCGCACCCAGGGCTCGCCCGGCGTGAGGTCGATCGAGTCGGCCGGGGCCGGCGGCGGCGCGGGCACGTACGTGCTCTCCCTGGGCTGCGGCGCGGTGACCTCCATGTCGGCCACGAACGTGCCGGAGCCGTGCCGTCCGTCCAGCCAGCCCTCGGCGTACAGCTGCTGGTACGCCTCCGTGATCACGGTCCTGCTCACCGCGAGCTGGGCCGCCAGGGAACGCGTGGACGGCAGCCGCTCGCCGGGCGCCAGCGTGCCGTCGAGCATGGCATGCCGCAGCCAGTCGGCGAGCTGCGCGGTCAGCGGCGCGTCCGAGTCGCGTGAGAGAGATATGGGCAGGTCAACATGGGTACGCACGGAAGTGGTCTCTGCGAAGGGCTCGATAGTGGCCATACAGGATAGGTCCACTTCGTGGTTACCGTCGAATCATGCTCTCCACCACTCCCCGCACCACGCTCGGCCGCGAGAAGCAGCGCGGCAGCACCGACAGGAACGACCTCTACGAGGTGCTCGACACCGGGCTGATCTGCCACCTGGGCGTGATCGTGAACGGCCATCCCATGGTCGTCCCCACAGGCTACGGCCGCATCGGCGAGACCCTCTACCTGCACGGCTCCACCGCGGCCACGTCGCTGCGAGCGGGCGAAGGAAGCGACGTGTGCGTCACGGTCACGCACGTGGACGGCATAGTGCTGGCCCGCTCGATCTTCCACCACTCGGTCAACTACCGTTCGGCGATCATCTACGGGCCGGCCAGGCTGGTGACGGACCCCGAGGAGCGGATGGCGGGGCTGCGGGCCCTGGCCGAGCAGCTCGCGCCCGGCCAGTGGGACTACGTCAGGCGGCCGTCGCGCAAGGAACTGGCCGCCACGGCGGTGCTGGCGCTGTCGCTTGAGGAGGCGTCGGTCAAGATGAGGAGCGGGGCGCCCAAGGACGAGGAAGAGGACTACGACCTGCCGGTATGGGCCGGAGTGCTGCCCCTGGTCACCTCATGGGGCGAACCGGAGGCGGATCCGGTGCTCCCAGAAGGTATCGATATGCCGGTTCACATCCTCCATCGGGAGTAGTTCCATTAAGCAGGGCACCACCTGCTCCTGATGGGAGACGGCGATGGAGTGGAGCGCTCCCGGATATACCGAAGTCAAGCAGCTCGGGGCGGGCGCCAGCGGACGGGTGGCGCTGGCCCTGCACGACGAGACCGGGGTCAAGGTCGCGATCAAGTACCTCTCCGAGGAGCTGCGGCGCGATCCCGCCGCGCTGTCCAGGTTCCAGTCGGAGGCCCGGCTGCTGACCACGCTGCGCGATCCGAACATCGCCACGATGTGGGAGTACATCCAGGACGCCGGTGGGGCCTGCATCGTGATGGAGCTGATCAACGGCGTCTCCCTGCGGGCCCTGCTGCGCGAGAACGGCACGACCGAGCCGGAGGCGGCGCTGGCCGTGCTGAAGGGCTCGCTGCTCGGGCTGGCCAAGGCGCACGACCTCGGGCTGGTGCACAGGGACTACAAGCCGGAGAACGTGCTCGTCAGGGACGACGGGGTCAGCAAGCTGGTCGACTTCGGGATCGCGGTACAGCAGGGCACGGTCGCGCAGCCGGAGGGCACGCCGCCGTACATGGCGCCGGAGCTGTGGGAGGGGCTGCCGGCCTCGCCGGCGACCGACGTGTACGCGGCCACGGCGGTCTTCTTCGAGTGCCTGACCGGGCACCGGCCGTACCGGTCGACCGAGCCGAGCGTGCTCGGCTATCAGCACGTCCACGCGCCCGTGCCCTTCCACGACGCGCCGGACCCGGCGCGCGAGCTGGTCAGGCGCGGCCTGGCCAAGGATCCCGCGCAGCGGCCGGTCAGCGCGCACGCGTTCGTGGCGGAGCTGGAGGCCACGGCCAGGGCGGCGTACGGCGAGGACTGGGAGGAGCGTGGCAAACGGCGACTGGCGGCGCTCGTGGCCCTGCTCGCGTTCCTGCTGCCCACGCCGCGGACGCCCGCTCCCGAGGCGACGACCTCGCTGGCCAGGACGGTGTTCCGCGGCCTGCGCTCGAACACGACCCGCGTGGCCATGGGCGGCGCGCTGGCG
>NZ_JBFAMX010000744.1:0-4420 GCF_040659615.1 Nonomuraea sp. NPDC049784 | reverse complement strand
GCAGGGTGCACTGTCCCCCGGCGGCCGCGCTCCGGGCGGTGTCCCACGCCGGGTCCAGCGCCGCCAGCGCGGGCGGCGCGGACTCCGCCAAAGCCGCACCGGCCGTGGTCAATACGACGCTACGCGTGTTGCGGACCAGCAGGGCCGTACCGAGTTCCGCTTCCAATCGGCGCATCCGGGCGCTGAGTGCGGGCTGTGCGATACCGATCCGTGCGGCCGCGCGGGTGAAGTTCAACTCCTGCGCCAGCACCAGGAAGTACCGCAGGCTCACCGTATCCGGCGCCACGTGCCCTCCCTGCCGATTGATAACAATCCGTTCCGAGTCTATCCCGAACCGGTCTTTCCCTCGACCGCACATCAAGCCCTAACCTGCGCATATGACGATTCCACTGACCGCAGTACCCGTCGCCGGGATCGATCGATCTGAGTGTCAATTCGAAGTCGGACGTGTCCGGCCGAACACAGGAGGTTTCCATGGCTAAGGGCTACTGGGTCAGTGTCTACCCCGCCATTTCCGACCCTGAGGGGCTGACTGCCTACGACAAGCTGGCCCGTCCGGCTGTCCAGGCTGGGGGCGGGCGCCTCCTGTCCCGTGGCGGTCGAGTCGTCGCCCACGAGGCCGGAATTACGCAACGCGTCGTTCTGATCGAGTTCGACAGCTTTGAACAGGCCGTCGCGGCATACGAGAGCGAGGCATACCAGAAGGCGCTGGTGGCCCTCCCCGACGGCGTCGAGCGCGACTTCCGCATCATCGAAGGCATCGACTGACCGGCGGGCCCAGCCATCGCTGAGCATCCGTCACCTGATACGCACGCCACCGGCGGTGCGGTCATCATCCGCACATCACCATGCGCCCGGGTGGTTTGACATCTCCACTCCCGATGCCCGGCGAGCGCGACGCTTCTATCAGGGAATGTTCGACTGGCCGGTGAACGCCATTGACGAGACGTACGCGCTCATCGGTGACGACGGCGGGCGGGATCGGACAGGCCGGTCCTCACAGCCCTTACACCGGGATCGTGGTCTACTTCCCGGTCGACGACGTCGACGACGCACTGGCACGAGCGCAAAGACTCGGCGGCAGCCGCGTCATGGAGCCGGCGCGGACGCCGCTCGGCCGGATCGCGGTGTTCGCCGACGCCGACGGGAACCTCGTCGGCGTACTGAGCCGCTGACAGCCCGGACAGGAGGGAACATATGACCGACCCGACCCGGCACCGCAACATCGGCCTCTGGCCGCTGGTCCACGCCGAACGGGCGGCCCTGGCGGCCGACCTGGCGGATCTGGCCGACGAGCAGTGGGCCACGCCGTCGCTGTGCACCGGCTTGACCGTGCGCGAGGTGCTGGCGCACCTCACCGCGGGGGCCTCCCTCAACACTCTGCGATGGCTGGCAGGCGTCATTCGCTGCCGCTTCGACTTCGACGAACAGGTGGCCATGCGGCTGGCCGAGCAGTTGGGAGCCGGCCCGGCCGAGACGCTCGACAGGTTCCGCGGCGTCATCGCCGGCACCACCAAGCCGCCCCTGCCGACCGTGGCGATGCTGGGCGAGACGATCGTGCACGGCGAGGACATCCGGCGGCCTCTGGGCATCCGCCGGGACTACCCGATGGAGACGCTCACCCTGTTGGCCGATTACTACCGGCGCTCCGACCTGGTCGTCCTCGCCAAGGGGCGAATCCGCGGCCTGCGCCTCGTCGCGAACGACGGGCCGTTCACCGCCGGCTCCGGCCCGCTCGTGACGGGCACCACGTTGGCGCTGATGATGGCCATGACAGGGCGCACCACGTACTGTGACGAGCTCGAGGGCGAGGGTGTCGCGACCTTGCGGGACCGCGGCGAGCCCCCATGACGCCGGCCGCACCCCGTCATGCGGTGGGCAGCAGTGGAGAGGTCGCGCTGAGGGGCGGTCGCTGACCGGTTCGCCTCCGCGCCGCCCACCGCCGGGTCCTCGGTTCCTGGTCGGCAGGTGGCGAGCGTTCACCGAGGGCGCTTCCCCTCAGGCCACGAGCGTCATGCGGCTGGTGCTCGTACATCACCGGTGCGAGGCCGACCACCCGCGCCCGGCCGGCTCCAGTGGTTTCACGCCCCGGATCGCTCGGCGAGCAGGCGGCGGCGCCCGGCCGCGTCCGTCAGCGCGGGCCGGCGCCAGGCGCCGTCCGGATGGTACACATTGACGCCGGGCGGGATGATCTCGTCGATGCGGTCAAGGGTGGCGTCCTCGAGGGTGAGCGAGGCGCCTTCGAGCGTCGCCTCCAGCTGCCGCATGGTGCGCGGGCCGATGATGACCGAGGTGACGGCCGGGTGGGCGGCGGGGAAGGCGACGGCGAGCTGCGGGAGCGTGCAGCCGAGGTCGGCGGCGAGCTCGATGAGCTGCTCCACGACGTCGAGTTTGCGGGCGTTCTCGGGGATCTGCGGGTCGAACCGGTTCGGGGTGAGCGACGGGCGGCCGCTGGTCAGGTCGATGGGCTGTCCCTTCCTGAACCGTCCGGTCAGGAAGCCGGAGGCGAGCGGGCTCCAAGTCAGCACGCCCATGCCGTACCGCCGGCACACCGGGAGCACGTCGGCTTCGATTCCACGGGCCAGCAGCGAGTACGGCGGCTGCTCAGTCCTGAACCGGCGCAGCCCGCGCCGCTCGGCGACGTGGTGGGCCTCGACGATGTCCTCGGCGGGGAACGTCGAGCAGCCGAACGCCCGGATCTTCCCCTGGCCGACGAGGTCGCTCAGCACATCCAGCGTCTCCTCGACGTCGGTGGTGTGATCGGGCCGGTGCACCTGGTAGAGGTCGATCCAGTCGGTCTGCAGCCTGGTGAGGCTCTGCTCGACCTCCTTGAGGATCCAGCGCCGCGAATTGCCGCCACGGTTGGGGCCCTCGCCCATCGGGAAGTGCACCTTGGTGGCGAGCACCACGTCGTCGCGGCGTCCCCGCAGCGCCTTGCCGACGATCTCCTCGGACTCGCCGGCCGAGTACATGTCGGCCGTGTCGATGAAGTTGATGCCGTGGTCGAGGGCGTGGTGGATGATGCGGGCGCAGTCGTCGTGATCGGGGTTGCCGACCGCGCCGAACATCATGGCGCCCAGACAGTGGACGCTCACCTCGATTCCAGTGCCGCCGAGGACGCGGTAACGCACGATTCAGGCTCCTAACGAAGACGGTTGAGATTGCGGAGCCTACGAGCTAGAGCGGGCTCCAGCTCAACCCCCCTAATCTGGACGTCATGCAGCTGAGCATCGGACAGGTCGCCGAGCGCACCGGATTGAGCATCCACACTCTGCGCTTCTACGAGCGCGAGGGCGTCATCGCCGCGCCCGTGCGCCGCGGGCCCGGCGGGCGTCGTGTCTATACCGAGGCCGACGTGGAATGGCTGCACCTGTGCGTCAACCTGCGCGCCTCCGGCGTGCCGCTGCCCGCCATCCGCCAGTACGCGGAGCGCGTCAGGCAAGGCATCGGCGACGAGGAAGACCTGCTGGCCCTGCTCCGGCAGCACCATGGCCGGGTGGCGGCGCAGATCGAGCAGCTCACCGGAACCTCGGCGTGATCGACCACAAGATCAGCGCGTACGCCGACCAGCTCGCCCGGGGCGTCACCGGCCCCATTCACTGCACGCCGCCCGCCGCCGAGGCGTGAGGAGCGCCGGTCAGAGGCGAAGCGCGGCGCCCGGCCCGCGAACCCCTGACTCCTTCTCCCTGGCCGCCGCGAGCACGGGCACGGTGCCCCAGACGTCGGCGGGACCCAGCTCGGCGGCGCGCCGGGCGCACGCCGCGAGCCGCGGTGCTCGCTCCGAAGCCGATCCTTGCCACTGTGGTACGCAGAGCACTGTTGTCATGTGGTGACACGTTACGAACCGCGGCCGCCGTACTACCAGCGGTTCGCGGGTGAATGCGGCTATAGTCTCCATTTCGAGCCCGATGTCAGGCCCTTACTCGAGGAGGTGTGCAGCAGATGCGCACGACTGTCCAGCAGCGAATCCGCAGCTCTGTCATCACCAACCTCCTGAAGCCGGAGACATCGTGTCGATTCGCATCATCCCTCTGACCGACCCCCAGCCGGCCCCGTCCAGTCGGCGCCTCGCTTGGCTGGCCGCGCTACCCACCGGCGTTCCGGCCGGGTCGGCCTTCCTCCGCCTGTTCACCAGGGCGGGCCAGGATCACCTGGCCGAGCTCGAGCTCCAGGTCCATCCGGCCGAGCGGCGTGGCGGCATCGGTTCCCGCCTGCTGGCGGCCGCGGTGGCCGCGGCCCGCGTAGACGGGCGACGCTGCGTCATCGCGCAGGCCGACGCCGGCTCGACGGGAGAAGCCTTCCTCGCAGCGCATGGTTTCCGCACGGTCCTGACCCTGACGTACGCGCGGCTGCCGCTCGCGCAGGCCGATCTCGCCGCCCTAGCGGAGATCGTGCGCAGCCCGCACCCCGGTTACCGGCT
>NZ_JBFAMX010000743.1:0-4428 GCF_040659615.1 Nonomuraea sp. NPDC049784 | reverse complement strand
GCTGCGGCTGCTGCTGGCGGCCGGCGCGCGCAACGTGGTCGTCTGCGACTACTTGGGAGCCGTGCACCGCGGGCGCGACGACCTCGACGAGTCGCTGCGCTGGATCGCCGACCACACCAACGCCGAAGGCTACTCGGGGGATCTGCGGGGGGCGGTCAAGGACGCCGACGTCTTCGTGGGGGTCTCCGCGCCGGGCATCCTGACCGGTGACGACATCGCCACGATGGCCAAGGACGCGGTGGTGTTCGCGCTGGCCAACCCGGAGCCCGAGGTGTCGCCCGACGACGCCCGCGAGCACGCGGCCGTGGTGGCCACGGGGCGGTCCGACTATCCCAACCAGATCAACAACGTGCTGGCCTTCCCGGGCGTCTTCCGCGGGCTGCTGGACGCGCAGGCGGGTGGGGTGACGCAGGAGATGCTGCTGGCCGCCGCCGGCGCCCTCGCCGCCGTCGTCACGCCGGAGGAGCTGGGTCCCAACTACATCATCCCCAGCGTGTTCCACCCCGACGTGGCGGCCGCCGTCGCGGCCGCGGTCCGTGAATCCGCCGGCGGGCGCGCCCGCGGCTTCACCGAGGCGTAAGTCTTCAACTCGTAGTCGTGCGGCGGGGTCTGGCCGAGGTCGCCCGCCGCACGTGGCTGGTGGTTTTCATCCGTTACGGCGGAGCCGGCTTGGCGCCACCCGCCGTCCAGGTTGAGGGCCTCCAGGGGGACGCCCGCTGACCCGCTCGTGGCCGGCCACCGTTACGGCGATCCTTTGACCGGCTCCGTGGCTCCCACCGGCCCGCCGTATGCGGTGTGCCGCCTGGTTCCGTGGTTCCCGCCGAGCCGCAGCATGCGTTGTGCTGCCCGGTTCGCGCGCCACGCCCGCCGCGTTGTGCCGAGCTCCGCCGCGCGCCCTCTCTCCGCACCGGCGCCCGAAACGTGTGCCCCTCTGCCCGCTCTCGGCCTTCGCGTCGGTGTGATGCGATGGACGGAGGATTACGCGGTCTGCGCCGTGACGGCGGGCATGAGGCGGTAGGTTTCCTGGAAGACCAGGTTGTGGGCGTCGCCTGCGGCGATCACTCGCAAGGTGTCGAGCTGCGCCTCAGCGTCCGCCGCGTCGAAGACGTTCATCGGCCAGTCACCGACCGTGTTGCCCCGCAGGTGCGGGTGGTGGAAGTCGCATCCGTAATGGGCCACGATGGCGATCGGCTGGACGTGGCAGGCGCGCTGCTCCGGCCACGTCAGCGACCACATCGCGTTCAGCCCGCCCTCGCGCGACCGGGTGACCCCGCTCGCCACCACTTCGCCGGTGCCGAGCAGCAGGTCGGCGTTGACCTCCTCGAGGGCTCGGCGCGCCACCGGGTCCAGCAACTCGGTGGCCGTGGCGAACAGGCGCTCCTTGTCCTCCCGCGAGACGGCCTGGCCGTGGATGCCGTCGCGAAGGTCGCAGAAGTGACGGATCAGGGCTTCGTTCATGGGAGTACACATGCCACCCCCCTTCCCCGCCGCCGGACGGCCAGACCACTTCTGTGAGCGGTCAGGCGGCCACGGGAGTGGGGCGCCCGGCCGGTCCCGGCCAAGACGCTCTCCTACATCCGGCGTGCTCGTGGCGGTCCAGGATCAGCCGAGCAGCTCCTGGATCCTGGCCCGTACGTCCTGAGTGTCGAGGCCGCGGACCGTGAGCGTCGTGCGGCGGCGTACGACGTCGTCCACCGTGGCCGCCCACTCGCTGTCGCGCGCGTAAACCGCCTGGGCCCAGATGTCGGGACCGTCCGGGTGGATGCGCTCGCCGAGCGCGGGTTCGTCGCGGATGAGCCGGGCCAGGTCGAACGCGATCGAGCCGTAATGCGTGGCCAGGTGCCTGGCCACCAGCGGGTCCATGCGCGCGCCCGGGTCGCGGTCGGTCCACAGGCGCATGGCCACCGCGTCGGGGCTGGCCAGGCCGGGGAGCGGCACGGCGGGCAGGATGTCGGCCAGGTCGTCGCCCAGCGGCTGCCCCGGCAGGTGGGCGAGCGTGTCGAGGACGTGCTTGCCGATGTGGCGGTAGGTGGTCCACTTGCCGCCCGCCACTGAGAGCATGCCGCCCGAGCCCCTGGTCACCACCGTCTCCCGTTTGGCCGCGGCCACCTGGCCGGGTCCGCCGGGCAGCACCCGCAGCCCTGCGAAGGCGTAGGTGATGTCCTCGCGTCTGAGCTGGGAGTCGCGTACCGCGTGGCCGGCCTCGTCCAGGATCTGGGCGATGTCGGCGTCGGTGGCGCTCACCGCGGCGGGGTCGCCCTCGTATGCCTCGTCCGTGGTGCCGAGCAGCAGGTGGTCCTCCCAGGGGATGGCGAACGACACCCGGTACTTGTCGATCGGCGTGGTCAGCGCGGCCTTCCACGGTTCGTGGCGGCGCAGGACCAGGTGGGCGCCCTTGGACAGCCGGATGCTCGGCGCCGCGTCCGGGTCCTCCATGCGCCGCAGGTGGTCCACCCACGGCCCGGTGGCGTTCAGCACGAGCCGGGCGGAGACGCCGAACTCGGTGCCGTCGAGCCGGTCGCGCAGGTCGGCCCCGGTGACGGTGCCAGCGACGGTGCCGCCCGTCTTGCGCAGTCCGACGACCTCGGCGTGGTTGAGTACGACGGCGCCCGCGTCCACGGCGGCCCGGACGGTCATGACCGCGACGCGGCTGTCGTTCATCTGGTGGTCGCCGTAGACGGCGGCGGCACGCAGCCCCGCGCTCCGCAGCGCGGGGACGCGCGCCATGGCCTGGTGGGGCGTGATCACCTTGCCCATGCCGTCGCCGAACACCGACAGCGCCGAGTACAGGAACACCCCCGCGCCCAGCTTGGCGGCGCCGTGCGGCCCGCCCTTGTAGATCGGCACCAGGAACGTCAGCGGCTTGACCAGGTGCGGCGCGATGTCGGCGGCCAGGGCGCGGCGCTCGCGGTGGTTCTCGGCGACCAGCCTGACGTTGCCGGTCTGCAGGTAACGCAGGCCGCCGTGGACGAGCTTGGAGGAGGCGCTGGAGGTGGCGCCGGCGAAGTCGCCCGCGTCGACCATGGCCACCCGCAGCCCCGCCTGCGCGGCCATCCAGGTCACCGACGTGCCGAGAATGCCGCCGCCGATCACGAGCAGGTCGTAGGCGGTGCGGGAGAGCTCCTCGCGGGTCTCCGCCCGGTCGGCGCCGGTCGTGGTCCTCATTTCCAGACTCCCTACTGCTCGACCCAGTCGAGGGTGCGGGCCACGGCCTTCTTCCAGTTGCGGTATTCGTGCTCGCGCGCGGCCTCGTCGATGGCCGGGCGCCATTCGGCGGCCTTGTGCCAGTTGGCGCGCAGGCTGTCGATGTCGGGCCAGTAGCCGGTCGCCAGCCCGGCGGCGTAGGCGGCGCCGAGTGCGGTCGTCTCGGCCACCATGGGCCGGATCACCGGCACCGCGAGCACGTCGGCGAGCGTCTGCATGAGCAGGTTGTTCGCAGTCATGCCGCCGTCGGCGCGCAGCGTGGTCAGGTCGAGCCCCGAGTCGGCGTTCATCGCGTCGACCACCTCGCGGGTCTGCCACGCCGTGGCCTCCAGCACGGCCCGCGCGATGTGCCCCTTGTTGACGAACCCGGTCAGCCCCGCGATCACCCCGCGCGCGTCCGACCGCCAGTGCGGCGCGAACAACCCCGAGAAGGCCGGTACGAAGTAGCAGCCGCCGTTGTCGTCGACCGTCCTGGCCAGGGTCTCGATCTCGGCCGCGCTGGAGATCAGGCCCAGGTTGTCACGCAGCCACTGCACCAGCGAGCCGGTGACCGCGATGGCTCCCTCCAGGGCATAGGTGGCAGGGCCGTCGCCGATCTGGTAGCCGACGGTGGTCAGCAGGCCGTGCTTGGAGACGACCGGCTCCTGGCCGGTGTTCATCAGCAGGAAGCTGCCGGAGCCGTAGGTGCTCTTGGTCTCGCCGGGCGCGAAGCACGTCTGCCCGAACAGCGCCGCCTGCTGGTCGCCGAGCGCCGAGGCGACCGGCACGCCTGCCGCGGTGTGCCCGTAGACCTCGGCGGACGGACGGATCTCCGGCAACATCGCGCGGGGCACGCCCAGCGCGGCGAGTAGCTCGTCGTCCCAGGCCAGCGTGTGGATGTTCATCAGCATCGTTCGGCTGGCGTTGGTCACGTCAGTGAGGTGCCGGCCGGTGAGGTTCCACAGCAGCCAGCTGTCCATCGTCCCGAACAGCACCTCGCCGCGCTCGGCCCGCTCCCGCAGCCCGGGGATCTCGTCCAATAGCCAGCGGATCTTCGGCCCGGAGAAGTAGGTCGTCAGCGGCAGCCCCGCCTTCTCCTTGAACAGCCCCTCGTGCTCGGCCAGCGCCCGGGTCAGCGGGGCCGTGCGGGTGTCCTGCCAGACGATCGCCGGGGGGGGGGGCCGGGGCGGCGGCCGCGCCCCCACCACCCGTGGGTCGCCGGGGGTGGTGTTTGCGTGGCGGCCG
>NZ_JBFAMX010000742.1:0-4436 GCF_040659615.1 Nonomuraea sp. NPDC049784 | reverse complement strand
GCCGGCCCCGGCCCATCGGCGGACACGACGACCGGCTCGGGCAGCCACTCCCCCACGTACGTCTCCCGCCGCACCCGCGCCGAACGCAGGTAGTCGATGCCCAGCCGCGTCACCGCCGTCGTCAGGTACGCCTTCGGATCGGCGATCGTGGTTCCCGCCAGGCGCGCCCGGGTCATGCCGAGGAACGCGTCCTGCACGATGTCCTCAGCATCGCCCACGGATCCGGTCATCCCGTAGGCGATGGAGAACAGCAGCGGCCGGTAACCGTCCGCGCCCGTCTCATCCGCTGCCCCAGGCACGGAATCCCTCCCGCCAACTCGCGCACCGCGGCTCATCTCCTTGGCCTTCTCGTTCGAGGGCGCTGCCGCACGACGTCCAGCAGGGTATCCGAGGCGCCGGGCCCTCGATCATGCCGTACCCCTCCGCTGCCGCGACCGGCACGGTCTTGTCCACGTGCCACCGCCCGCGCCGACGACGGAGGCGGGGGCGGGGGCGGCGAGGCGCGTTGATCTTCTTCGGTGTTCACCGGGCCACCGGAAACGCTCGTTCCCGCCCGCGGCGCCTCGCAGGTGCGTGCCCGTGCCGCGGCCGCCAGTCGTACGCGCGCCGCGCCTTCGTGGGCGACAAGGGTGGCTTCGAGATGTGACACCTCGGGCCTTTGCCGGGTCTCCGGCGTCGGCCGCAGGTTGGTTGCGCGGCGGTCACCACGCGACGGGGCCAAGGCGATCGATGAAGGTCCCGGTCGGCCCGTCGGCGTCGATCATCGCGAGTTTGACGATCGAGTCGGTGCCCTCGGTGACCGTCAGCTCGCCGGTGTGATGGTTCATGTCGGTGGCCGCGAATTTGCGGTTGGCGACTTCTCCGGGAGTGGCGACGTTGAATTTGATGTTCGGGAGCGCCTGGGCGTACCGGACGGTGATCATGTTCAGCGCCGCTTTCGACGAGCTGTAGGCGAGCTCGTGCATTTTCGAGACGGGCTGCTCCGGATCGGTCACGACCGCGAAGGAACCGCCACCGCTGGACACCATCACCACCCGCGGATGGTCCGCCGCCCGCAGCAAGGGGAGGAACGCATGCGTGACCCTGATCGGTCCGTACACGTTGGTGTCGTAGACGGAATGAATTTCGTCAGCCGTCGCGTCTGCAGGCGCAATGATATTTCCTGGCGCGCCGGCGTTGTTGATCAACACATCCAGCCGGTCGGTGTGCTTCCGGACGAGCCGTACAGCGTCGGCCACCGACTCGTCCGAGGTCACGTCCAGCGGGACCATGACCACGTTCGCGCCACCGTCGGTCAGCTTGTCGGCCGCTGCCCGTCCTCGACCTTCATCACGCGAGCCGAGAAAGATCGTCCAGCCCTGTTCCCCGAGCCGCCGGGCCGCCTCAAAACCAAGTCCCTTGTTGCCTCCGGTGATCAACACCGAGGTCTGTTCCGCGTTTGTCATGCCCTCTAAGACGACAAGCCCTGCTCGGCTGTGACACGTTGTGAGCGACCTCACAGCCGGGAGCCCGTTGCAGCGCGCGGGCCCACGCAAGCAGCCGTCGCGCCGCTCCTTCCGCGCCAGGTCAGCCCCACGACGACCCCGTACGGCACGGCGTACGGGACCGCTGCCGGAGCTCGTCCTCCACGAACGGCCCCTGCCACGCCGGCGCCCCGATGGCGACCCGGGCGAGCGCCGCCAGGAGGGCGGCGGGCGCGAAGAGGGCGGGCCGCGACCGTGGCCATCAACCTCTTCATCGGCGCGACCGCTCCCGAAGGTGTCCCACACGCCGCCCCGGACGACATCGCGCAGATCTACTGGGACCTCCACACCCTCCGCGACCGGCCCGAACACCTCGTCACCGCCTGACACCGGTCGCCGCCTGATACCGGCACCCAGACGATGATCAAGAGGATCACGACCATGATCACGCGCATCACCACCCCACTCACCGCCCAATCGACCGCCGCCGAGGTGGCCGCCGGCATCGATCTGTCCGGTCGCCGGGCCATCGTCCCCGGCTCTCGCAATCGCCGGGGACGCCGCTACCGACTCGGCCCGCTGCCGGGGTCGCGCCACTTCCCGAGCAGCGCGTCGACGTACATTTGCGCGCGGTGCCCGAGCCCGATGTCCTCCCCTCTAGCCTGCGATGAGGGCGTTGGCCTCTGTGATGAGCTTCTGTGCGGCGTCGTCAGGGGTCATCCGGCTGAACAGAACCTCGTTCGTATACCGTCTGAGGATGTCCTCGATGGCGCTGGCGTGCTTCGGCGGGGCGGCGGGCGGGTCCGTGAGCTCGCCCTTGATCTCGTCGAGGAAGGCCAGCGTCTTCTTGTCGGTCTCCGGAAGCTTGTCCCTGACTGCCGCCAGCACCTTGGAACTGGCCGGCAGGCCGCGGTCGCTGAGGATGATCGCGCCCGCCTCCGGGTCGTTGATCATGAAATCGATGAACTTGGCCGCCGCGGCCTGGCGCTCAGACTTTGCCGAGGCGGCGTAGAACATGGCCGGCTGCAGGAACATGCCACCGGTGGGAGCGCCTTGTACCTTCGGCATCCGCAGCAGGTCCACTTCCTTGCCGCCTGACGCCTTGTTGATCGAGCCGAGCTGGTTGCTCCACCACATCCCCATCGCGCCGTTGCGGGTGGCGAACAGCGACCGGTCCTCGCCCTGGGACCCGAGCTCCACGCTCTTGGCGGCGTCAGGAGAACCCTTGGTCTTGATCAGTTTCCGGTGGACGGCCCACCACGCCTTGAGCGTATTGGGCGAGACGCCGATCTTGTTGCCCTTGTAGAGGGACTCGCCCCGCTGAGCGGCGAAGATCTGCAGGAAGGCCGGATTGAAAGCCTCCTGCGTGCCGTAGACCTTGCCACCGGTCCTTGCGGTGATCTGCGCCGCCAAGTCGACGTATTCTTCCCAGGTCCACATGGTGTCGTCGGGTAGTCTCTGCCCCGCGTCCTTGACCGCCTTCGGGTCCACGACCAGGGACCAGGCGTTGACGCCGGTGGGGATGGCGAACTGCTTCCCGTCGATGGCACCGGTGGCGAGCACCTTGCCGTCGATGTCGGCGGTGTCGACCTTGCTGGCCAGATCGGCGAGCGTGCCGCGGTCGGCGTATTCCCGCAGGCCGCGGATCTCGAGGGTGATGACATCAGGCGCTTCGCCATCCGCGACCTTCGTGGCCAGCGTCTCGTAGTAGCTGCCGAAGTCGGAGAACTCTTCCTCGATGTCGATGTTCGGGTTCTTGGCTTCGAACTTCTTGATCGCCTCTTGCGTCATCTTCTGCCTTGCGGCGCTGCCCCAGTAGGAGAAACGTAACTTGATCTCGCCGTCGGCGCCTTGGCCGCCGCAGGCCGCGGTGATCGCCAGCACAGCAGTGGCCAGCGACACTGCTGTCCACATCTTCTTGCCAGAGCCCACGGCTCTACCTCCTGGGGTTGGGGGGTGCAGGACCTGCTTCGGTCCCGGGGTAGTCGCACCACGGATCAGTTACTTCCGTCCGGCCAGGAAGAAGTCGAAGATCAGCCCGAGCGCGCTGATCGGCATGGCGAACATCGGGGCCCCACGACGACTCTCCACCGGAGTCAAAGAATCCCGCAAGGTTACCGGGGCAGTGAAGTTGTCGGAAGTTATTGAGGTAGAGGAATTGGCGGGGGATGTCTTAAGCGAGCGTTTGATCATGAGAGTTCTGTCTTGCGGGGATTTCAGATGTCTCGCCAGGTTTAGGTGGATTCGCCGATGAGGCGGCGGGCCTCCCACCGGGACGGATTACTCACACCCAGCTCGCTCTAGCTGCATTCGGCTGACGACCTGGCGAAATGCCGAATATGGGTGGCATCCTCGCCCTCGGCCTGGGCACGAATACCACACGCGTACCAGCACAGACGGGAGTCACCGCTGACCCGCCGGGAGGGGGCCCCGGCGGGCGGAATGGAACGCGCGATCGGCGACAGTGAGGGGGCACAATGAACGTCGGTCTCGGGCTGCCTATCAGCGAACCCGAATGCCTGCTGGAGTGGGCGCGGCGCGCGGACGATGGACCGTTCAGCACGCTCGGCCTGCTGGACCGTCTCGTCTACGACAATCCCGAGCCTCTGGTGGCACTCGGCGTGCTCGCCGGGGCCACCTCACGGATCCGGGTGCAGACCGAGGTGCTGCTTGCGCCGTTGCGCGAGCCCGCGCTGCTGGCCAAGCAGGCCGCGACCCTGGATCGTATGTCGGGTGGCCGTTTCACGCTCGGTATCGGCCTGGGGGCGCGGCGGGACGACTACGAGGCGGCGGGGGCGGATGTGCACGGCCGGGGAGCGCGGCTGGACGAGATGATGGAGGTCATGCGGCGCGTGTGGTCCGGCGAGCCGTACGGCAAAGGGATCGGTCCGATCGGCCCCGCGCCCGCCCGGGCGGGCGGCCCGGAGGTGCTCTTCGGCTCCTTCAGTCAGGCCGGACTCCGGCGCGCGGCCC
>NZ_JBFAMX010000741.1:0-4439 GCF_040659615.1 Nonomuraea sp. NPDC049784 | reverse complement strand
ATCGCCGTCACCAAGACGCGTCCGGCCGAGGACGTGCGGATCCTGGCCGAGCTGGGCGTGCGCGACATCGGCGAGAACCGCGACCAGGAGGCCGCGCCCAAGGCGCACGAGCTCGCCGGGCTCTCGCTGACCTGGCACTTCGTCGGCCAGCTCCAGACGAACAAGGTCCGCTCCGTCGTCTCGTACGCCGACGTGATCCACTCGGTGGACCGCCTGCGGCTGGTGGAGGCGATCAGCAAGGAAGCGGTGCTCCAGGGCCGCAGGATCGGCTGCCTCATCCAGGTCGCGCTCGACGACGACCCGGACAGGGGCGGCGCCAGGCCCGCTGACGTGCTCGAGCTGGCCGACGAGGTGGCCCTGGCCGAAGGCGTGTGGCTGGGTGGCGTCATGGCGGTGGCGCCGCTGCACGAGGAGCCCGCCAAGGCGTTCGCCAGACTGCGCGAGGTCGCCACGCGCCTGGAGGAGCAGCACCCACGTGCAACGATGATTTCGGCCGGTATGAGCGAAGACCTCACGGAAGCCATCGCGTACGGCGCGACACACGTGCGGGTCGGTACGGCGTTGCTCGGCCGTCGCAAGCCCTTCGTCAGGTAATGTCCCCTCAAGTGGGTCTCCAGGCCCACGATCAAGTAGAGGTCGATCAGCGGTGAGCTCCAAGGGGGTACGGCTACCGCCTCGGGCTCCGGCGACGGACCCGAGCGAGTGCGACCATGAGCAGGAGGACGACGTAGCGATGGCCGGCGCGATGCGCAAGATGGCGGTCTACCTCGGTCTCGTGGAGGACGACCGCTACGAGAGATATGAGACGTACACGGACGAGTACGCCTACGACGACGAGGTGCAGCGAACCGGCGAGGAACGGCCCGTGGCGGTCCAGGACCGCGACGACGAGCCTGACGCAGGAGTGCCCGCGCCGAGGCCCGCTGCGGCCGTCCTGGAGCGCCGCACGACCGATCTGGCCCGCATCACGACCCTCCACCCGCGGACGTACAACGAGGCGCGTACCATCGGAGAGCACTTCCGCGACGGCACCCCGGTCATCATGAACTTGACCGAGATGGTTGACAGCGACGCCAAGCGGCTTGTCGATTTCGCGGCAGGTCTGGTCTTTGGCCTACATGGCAGCATTGAACGTGTTACCAACAAGGTGTTCCTGTTGTCCCCTGCCAATGTCGAGGTGACCGCCGAGGACAAGGCCCGAATCGCGGAACGCGGGTTCTTCAATCAGAGTTAGAGTCTCTGTATGTCTATCGAACCCAACCAGGTCTCGCCGAGACCGGGAGGGCACATCAGAAGTGGAGGCGCGGCCAGGCCGTGGGGATCGTAGGTCAGATCTTGGTCGTAGTCCTGTCTCTCTATTTGGTGCTGCTCATAGGCAGGATGATCTTTGAGACGGTGCAGGCTTTCGCCCGCCAGTGGCGCCCTTCCGGCGTCGTGCTGGTGCTGGCCGAGGCCACTTACACCGCAACCGACCCACCACTCAAGTTCCTCCGCCGTTTCATTCCTCCGCTCCGGTTGGGTACGGTGGCCTTTGACCTAAGCTTCACTGTCCTGTTCATCGTCGTGCTGATCCTGATCCAGATCGCGGGATTGCTGCGATGAGCCGGGCCGGTGTGGCACCGGTCGTGATCCAACTCGTGTCCGCGCTGAAGTGATTCGGGTTACCGTCCCTCCGGACAGACTCCAAGCGCGCCAAGGAGACCAAAAAATGCCGCTGACGCCCGCTGATGTGCGGAACAAGCAGTTCAGTACCACCCGGTTGCGACCGGGCTACGACGAGGAAGAGGTCGACGCCTTCCTCGACGAGGTGGAAGCTGAGCTCGACCGTCTGATCCAAGAGAACGAAGAGCTCCGTGCGAAGCTGGCGGAGTGCCTGCGCGGGAAGGTGCCGGGCGGCATGAACATGCCCATGGCCTCCGCCCCGGTCCAGGAGCAGCCCAAGCCCGAGATGATGGCTCCCCCGCCGCAGCCCGAGCCCATGCGGGCCCCGGAGCCGCCGCCGGTGCAGCAGCCGGTCCCCGTGGCCATGAGCATGCCTCCCGCCGAGGACAACATGGACACCGCGGCCCGCGTGCTCGCGCTCGCCCAGCAGACCGCCGACCAGGCGATCTCCGACGCCCGCCGGGAGGCGGACGAGACGGTCACCCGCGCCAGGCGCGAGGCCGACGAGATCCTCACCAAGGCGCGCCGCCAGGCCGAGCAGGTCATCGGCGACGCCCGCGCCCGCGCCGAGACGCTCGAGCGCGACGCGCAGGAGCGCCACCGCCAGGCGATGGGCTCGCTGGTGCAGACCCGCGACGAGCTCGAGCGCAAGGTCGAGGAGCTGCGGAGCTTCGAGCGCGAATACCGCAGCAGGCTCAAGCTCTACCTGGAAAACCAGCTCGCCGAGCTCAACGTCTCCGCCGAGGGCAGCGGTGGGTTCCCGGTGATGTCCGGTGGTCCGCAGGGTCAGGCTCCCGCCATGTCGCACGCCGTGTCGCAGAGCGGCCAGCAGCCTCTTCCCGGTGGTCCCAACCCGTTCGGCGGCGAGGCTCCGCAGGGCGCCTTTCCCGGCGGTGACGGTCCTCACAACGACCGCCGGTAAAGTAACGGGTCACTAGGACCTGTCACTCGAAAGAGCTCCCCTGTGATCCTTATCAGTGCTGGTTTGGTGCTCGCGGCGGTCGTGCTGCTGATCGCGGGCTTCGTGCTGGCTAAGCCGTTCCTGATCATGTGGTCCATCGTGGTCAGCGTGCTGTCCGCGCTGTTCCTCGTGATCGGGGCGTTCCTGCGGCGAAACGAGCTTTTTCCCGGTGGTGGGCAGGCCGCTGCGCCGGCCACCCCACCGAAAGGGCTCATGCCGCCGGGCATGCCGTACACCCAGACCGGCCCTACGGTTCCCCAGCAGCCACCGCGACCCCAACCGCATCCGCAGGCGCCGCAGCGGACGGCGACCGTTCCCGCCGCCGCTCCTCGCCGCCCCGCGGCGAGCGGCATCTCGCCGGATGCGATCGTGCTGGTGATCCCCGGACGCAAGCGCTACCACATGCCCGGCTGCCGGCAGTTGAGCGGTCGGGACAGCGAGGAGCTCACGTACGAGGAGGCACGCGAGGAGGGCTTCACGCCCTGCACGACGTGCCTGCCTGACGCAGCGCTCGGTGGACGGCAGTTGCCGCCTGCCGCCGACCCCGAGCCCGCCGTCGCACCCGGCCCCGCCGTCAGGGCGGAGAGCCGGGCGGAAAACTCCGCGGAGACCCGCGACGTACGTCCGCCGGTCACCCCGCCGAAGCCCGACACGAAGGCTTCCACCCCCACCCCGGAGCCCGCCGCCGCCCACGAGGAAGGCGCCACCGGGTGGTTCGGCCGCCCCTCCGCCGCCGCCGAATCTGATGACGATCAGGCGGACAAACAGACTTCTTATTTCCGGCCGCCGCCCTCCGCGCGCAGGCCCGACTCGCCGCCGCCCCGCCCCTCTTCGGGAGCTCCTTCCGCCGGCGGCCCCGCCAAGGGCGCGCCCTCCACGGGCGCCTCGTCCTCGAGCGGCGCCTCTTCCGGCACGCCTTCTCCGGGTGGGCGCCCCACGGACGCGCCCGCTTCCGGGTCGCCTGCCAAGGGCGACTCGGGCTCTCCTGCTCCTGGCAAGGCCGGAGCGCCGGCGGGCAAGACCGGAGCGCCGGCGGGCAAGCCGTCGCAACGGACCGGCACGCCCGAGCAGCCCGGGAGCAAGCCCGGTCAGTCCACGAGCACACCCCGGCCGTCCGGGACGAAGCCGGGACAGCCTTCGGCCGCGTCCGGGCCGTCCGCCGGGGCCAGGCCCGGGCAGCCCTCCGGCGGCCCCGGGCAGTCCGCCGGTGCCCCTGAACGAGGCGCTGGCGGGCCCGAGCGGGGCGCTGGTGCGCCTGAGCGAGCCAAGGGCAAGCCTGGGCAGCCGCCGGTTGTGGACGACGAGGACGACTCCTCGGGGCCTGCCACGGCGCCGCAGCCGCGCGTGCCTTCTTCGGCGGTGCCGACCCGTCCGGGAGCCCCGAGCGGGGCTTCAGGGCCGCCACAGCGTCCTTCTGGGGCCGCCAAGGCATCTGCCTCGTCCGGTGAGAGCGTGGTGGTGCCCGAGCGGCCCGCGTCCTCGGCCGAGTCGGAGGCCAAGCCCAAGGGCCCGCTGCCCCCCGGCGCGGCCGCCAGGTCGCCGGAGGGACGCCCTTCCGGTACGGGCCCGGGCGCCAAGCCGGTGCCGACGGGCAAGACCAGCCCCGAACGTCCACCCGCCACGGGTGCCGGCGCGGCCAAGCCGCCCGCCCCCAAGGGAGACACGCCCAATGCGGGCGCCGGCAAGGGTGAGGCGTCCAGAGGAGAGGCGACCGGCGCCGCGTCCAAGGCCGGTTCCTCGCCCGCTCCTAAGACGGGTGGGCGCAATCCTCGCTCGTGCGGTATACGAGGGTTATAAAGCATTTGTCAGGAATCGC
>NZ_JBFAMX010000740.1:0-4443 GCF_040659615.1 Nonomuraea sp. NPDC049784 | reverse complement strand
CACCGTGATGCCGTCGGTCTTGCCGCCGAGCGGCGGTTGCAGGTAGGTGGACGGATTGACGAAGGGCGTGCCGGGGACCTGCACGGGCAGGCGGCGGACCTCGGTGCCGCGGCACGTGTACGGGACGCGCTGGCCTCTGGACCTGTTGTCCTGACCGTGGGAGGTGCGGCCCTCACCCGCCACTTGGGCGAGGTGGTGCGCGAGGCGCTCGGGGAAGGCCCCGCCGACCTGATCCTCACGGGAGGCGAGACCGCCAGAAGAGTTCTGGACGCGCTGGGCGTACGTGAGCTGATCCCCTTGGACCAGGTCCACCACGGCGCCGTTCACAGCCGCACTCCTGAGGGCCACTCGGTGGTCACCAGACCAGGCAGCTTCGGGGACGTCGACAGCCTCCTCCGCATAGCCGTCCATCTCGACCCGGACCTCCTTCACTCCAAATCGAAAGGCTGACATGAGCAGTACTCCTCTCATCGCCCTCACCATGGGGGACGGCGCCGGCGTGGGACCAGAGGTGATCGTCGGCGCGCTCCTCGCCCACGAGACCTCCACCTTCTGCCGCCCGGTGGTCATCGGCGACGCCGGACGCCTGCGCAAGGCCGCCGGCTTCATCGGCGTGCAGCCTGAGGTGGTCACCGTGTCCGGGGTCGGAGACGCGGAGTTCCGGGCGGGGCGCATCAACGTCATCGACCCCGGCCTCCTCCCCGGCGACCTGCCCTGGGGCGAGGTGTCACCGGTCGCGGGCCACGCGTCCTACGAGTACGTACGGCTGGCCGGCGAGCTGGCGATGTCCGGCGACGTACAGGCGATCTGCACGGCCCCGCTGAACAAGGAGGCCCTGCACGCGGCCGGGCACGTCTTCCCCGGCCACACCGAGCTGCTCGCCCACCTCACGGGGACCGAGGAGGTGTCGATGATGCTCTCCACCTCCAAGGTCAAGGTCATCCACGTCACCACCCACGTCGGCCTGATCGACGCGGTCGCCCGGATCGAACCCGGCCTGGTGGAGCGGACCATCCGGCGGGGCGAGGCGGCCATGCGCGGCTCCGGCGTCGCCCGCCCCAAGATCGGCGTCTGCGGCATCAACCCGCACGCCGGAGAGAACGGCCTGTTCGGGTACGGCGAGGAGGAGGAGAAGATCGTGCCCGCGATCGAGCGCCTCCAGGCCGAGGGCATGGACGTCCACGGCCCGCTGCCCGCCGACACGGCGTTCTTCCTGGCGGGCCGCGGCGACTACGACTTGATCGTCGCGATGTACCACGACCAGGGCCACGGCCCGGTGAAGATCCTGGGGCTGGAGGCAGGCGTCAACATCACGGTCGGCCTGCCGGTGATCAGGACCTCCGTGGACCACGGCACCGCGTTCGACATCGCGGGGAAGGGCGTGGCGGACGCCGGTAGCATGATCGAAGCCCTCCGCCAGGCGGCCGAGCTGTCGTCCGCGCGGGGCGTGTGAGGGGAGGGACCATCGATGGGCCGCGCAGCGCAGGTTCGCCGTGACGAGATCGTCCGCCTGGCCACCACCACCGGCCTGGCCAGCGTCGAGGAGCTGTCGGCCCAGCTGGGCGTGACCGCTTCCACCATCCGCCGCGACCTGGCCCACCTCAAGGCCGCGGGCCTGCTGGCCCGCACGTACGGCGGCGCCATGGCCGTGGTCACCCACCCGGAGGCCTCGCTCAGACAACGCGTCGGCGAGGCCTTCGAGGCGAAGCGGGCCATAGCGGCCTGGGCCGCCGCCCAGATCCGCCCCGGCGAAACGATCCTCCTGGACTCCGGCTCGACCACGGGCGCCCTGGCCCACGAGCTGAGACATTCCGTGGACCTGACGGTGGCCACCACTGGCCTGAACGCCCTCCAGGAGCTGGCGGGGGCGACGGGCGTCCACGTCGAATGCCTGGGCGGCACGCTCCGCCACGTGAGCCAGGGCTTCATAGGCCCGCTGGCGGAGGCGGCCCTGAGCATGATGACGTTCGACCGGGTGTTCCTCGGCGCCGACGCGGTGACGGCGGAGGACGGCATCTGCGAGGCGAGCCTGCAGCAGACCCGCCTGAAGGAGCTGATGATGGCCCGCTCCCGCCACGTCTACCTGCTGGTCCACGCCGCGAAACTGGGCCGCCGCCCCTTCCACGCCTGGGCCCGCATGCCCGACACCTGGACCCTGGTAACGGACGCCACCGCCACCCCGGAGTCCCTGAAGCCCTTCACCGAGAGGGGCGTGGAAACCGTCGTCGCCACCCTGTAGGCGACCCGGATCCGGCGACCACACTCAACAGAGCACCCTCCATCAAAGCGAGCCGGTGAGCGCGGTCATGAGACGGCCCCACCACACGAGCGTCTGTGGCGAGGTGAACTTGCACGAAGGCGAGCTTGAACGACGGCCGCGAGGTCGTCGAGGGACCGGCTTCGGCTCGTCGGTCGGCACCGGAGCGACACCAGCCCCTGACCGCGAGAAGCCCCAGGCTCATGACCTGGGGCTTCTCTAAGGATGGTGGACGATACTGGGATTGAACCAGTGACCTCTTCCGTGTCAGGGAAGCGCTCTCCCGCTGAGCTAATCGTCCGTATTGAGTTAGAACTCAGAGCGGAAGACGGGATTCGAACCCGCGACCCTCACCTTGGCAAGGTGATGCTCTACCACTGAGCCACTTCCGCGTGGTGCTGCGTTTACTTTAGCGGATCCCGAAGGGTCCGCCGGCCGGGCCGAGGTGGAGACGGGATTTGAACCCGTGTAGACGGCTTTGCAGGCCGCTGCCTCGCCTCTCGGCCACTCCACCAGGAGTCTTGCTCCGAGCGGAAGACGGGATTCGAACCCGCGACCCTCACCTTGGCAAGGTGATGCTCTACCACTGAGCCACTTCCGCATGAACCCCGGGCGACGTGCGCCGGGCTACGGGAAAACCATATCGCCTTCCCGGAGTGCCCGTGCGCAGCCAGAGGCTCGTGGGCCCAAATTCATCTGATCACGCGCACATCCTTCGCCATCACGAACATCACCCGGTGGCCGAGCTGGATCTGGTAGTAGCGGAGCTTGCCGGTCGTGGTGACGTGTTTGGCCGGGCTGAAGGCGTCGGCGGCGTAGTAGGAGCCGGTGATCGTGTCGCCCACCGTGTACGTCTGGCCGGGGCCGATCTTGTACTGGAGTGGGGTCAGCGGCTGGTAGGACGCCAGCTTATAGGCTGATTTCTCCGGGTACGCGCGGCCGTACACCTTGGTGTCTGGCTTGCGCGGGGTGACCAGAGGGCCCTTGGCGGGGACGGCGGTGGGGTTCGCGGGCGGGTTGTAGAACCAGGCCTTCTGCCCCAGGTACCAGATGGCCGTCCAGGCGCCCTGCCGGCCCGCCACGGCGTAGCGCTGGCCGGTGGAGGCGCGGGCGCTGTGGTCGTACACGCTGTACGTGCCGGGCTTGCCCGGATGCTTGCCCGGGTCGCTGACCAGGGGAGACGTCTCGCTCGGCTCCTTGTGCAGCCAGACCGTGGTGGCGCCGTGCTCCGGGCATTCCTTGGCCGGTTTGCCGGTGACGCAGCCGGTGAAGCGGGGCTGATTCTTGTCGTACGACGGGCGGATCATGATGGAATCGCCGTCCTTCACCCCTTTGAGCGGTTTGTTCAGCAGCTCGAAATAGTGGGCCCAGTCCCAGTACGGCCCCGGGTCCTCGTGCATGCCGGAGACGGCCTTCGGGGTGGTGCCGGGCACGTTGTCGTGGCCGAGGATGTGGGCGCGGTTGAGTGGGATGTCGTACTTGCCGGCCAGGTATTTGACCAGCTTGGCCGACGAGCGATACATCGCCTCCGTGTACCAGGTGCCTCCCTTGGCCAGGTAGCCCTCGTGCTCGATCCCTATCGAACGGGTGTTGACGTCCCAGTTGCCCGCGTGCCAGGCGATGTCGTTCGCCGGCACGTGCTGGGCGACATGCCCGTCGCTGGAGCGGATCGTGTAGTGCCAGCTCGCGTACTCCGGATCGCTGATCATGGACGGGATGCCCTTATAGGTGCCCTCGGTGTCGTGAATGATGATGTAGTCGACGGTCCGGGTCCGGCTCAGGTGGTCGTGGTTGCCGTAGTCCCTGCTCTTCTTCTTGCCGAAGCGCTTGTAGGCGGCGGGCATCCATTCGCAGGCGAGGGAGGCGGGGCACTCCGCCTGCCCTGTGTCTCCCGCCTTGTCCACCTCCTCGATCTTCTCGTCCGGGGCGGGCTGGTCGGCGGCCGGCAGGTTCGGCACGGGGCCGAGCCGCACCAGGAAGCCGTCGTCGGTACGGCGTGTCACGCCGTCCCGCATCACCGAGAACACCTCGTCGGCGAACTCATGGGCCGTGGCCGCGTCCTCGGCGCCGGAATAGCGGGCCACGGCCTCGTACCAGTCGGCGGGGTTGGCGCTCGGGCGGTCCTGGTAGGAGGCGAGGAGGGCGGCACCGGCCCTGATGTTGGTGGCCGGGTCTTCCCGCACGCC
>NZ_JBFAMX010000739.1:0-4457 GCF_040659615.1 Nonomuraea sp. NPDC049784 | reverse complement strand
CGCGAATGCGACGGCGGGCTGAGACGGCCAGCTGGCGGCATGCCGCCGGGGTACGGCCGACGATCTCGGCGACTTCGGCGAAGGGGTAACGGAAGACGTCGTGCAGGATGAACGCGACGCGCTCGGCCGGGGTCATCGATTCGAGCACGACGAGGAAGGCCATGTTGATCGACTCGTCGAGGGTGACCCGGTCGGCCGGGTCGACCACGCCGCCGCCCGGTCGCCCGTTGATCCACTCCGTACGTTCGGGCAGCGGCTCGGGGATCCATTCGCCCACGTAGCGTTCCCGCCGGGCGCGTGCTGAGCCGAGCAGGTCGAGGCAGATGCGACTGGCGACCTTCGTCAGCCAGCCGCCGGGGGACTCGATGGCCTCCTGCTGCTGCGGGGACATGGCGTACCAGCGGGCGTAGGTCTCCTGTACGACATCTTCAGCATCGGCCAGGGAGCCGAGGAGCCGGTACGCGAGATTGATCAGCTGACTGCGCTCGCTCATGATCGCGCTCAGGCCCGGATCGAGCCGGTCGGCTCCTGGCTCGGATGGGGTGGTCATGGCGTCGACTTTCCTTTGGCCCATGTGCTCTCACCAGTACGACGAGACAACACCTCGGAATGTGAGGTTGGCGCCTCGCCTCACATTCCAGGGTGCTGTGTCGTCGGACTGCTGAAGTCAAAACGCTCCAGCCGCGACCGTCCCGCAGGAAGCGCGCGCGTGGTCAACCCAGACGAGAAGGACACCCATGACCGATATTCAAGCCATCGCGGACCGTGCCGCGATCGAGGCGCTGCGCGGCGAGTTCACCGACCCGGAGATGATGCGCGACAGCAGCTCGCACCTGAACTACGCGCTGTACCACGACCGCTACCAGCGGACCTCGCACGGCTGGAGGTTCGCCGAGCGCGTCTACGAGGTCAGATACCTCGGCACCACTCCTCTGACGGGCTCGGCTCCTCACGTCGCAACCGGCGTGGACCTGAAGGACTGACCACCTCTTCCCCCTCCAGGAGTGACCAAGCATGTCAACTACGACCAAGCTCAGCGAACTGACCGGCGATTACGTCCTCGACACCGCCCACACGCGAATCGGCTTCGTCGCCCGGCACACGATGGCCACCAGAGTGCGCGGGCAGTTCGACGAGTTCGAGGGCGGCGCGTACCTGGACGGCGACGACCCGTCGAAGTCCAGCGTCCGGCTCACCATCCAGGCCAAGAGCATCCAGACCCGCAATCCGCAGCGCGACGACCAGCTGCGCAGCACGTTCTTGAACGTGGACGACCACCCGGACCTCACTTTCACCTCGACCAAGGTGGAACAGACCGGTGAAACCAGCTTCAAGGTCACCGGTGACCTGACCGTCCGCGGTGTGATCAATTCGGTGACCGTGAACTTCGAGCTGAGCGGCGTCGAGAACGACCCGCGGGGCGAGCTCCGGGTCGGCTTCAAGGGCAGCCTCACGATCAACCGCAACCACTGGGGCGTGAACTGGAACGCCGCGACCACGGTCATGGTCAGCCCGAAGGTGCTGCTGGAGTTCGACGTCGCCGCGATCCGCCAGTCCTGACAATCCCGGCCACCATCCTCGCCTGGCGCACCTGCGTTCGGCGCTGCCGGCCGCGGATGTGGCGATCGCAGTGACAGCAGGCGCACGACTGCCTGGAGGAGCTGAGGCAGGTGCTGGGCGAAGGGCAGTGGTCGCACGCTCCGGCCAGCTGAGACCTACCGATCGGGAGCTGATCGCGTCGCTGCTGAAGGGAGACCTACAGGCATGAGCATCTTGAACCCGTGCATGCGCGGCGCCGAGTACCGTTCGGGGAAGGAGATCGTTTTGCCTGGAATCGGGGGTCGATCAACGATCCGAGGGGGGTAGGAGGCCGACAGTGAAGCTGACCGGCACGTTGGCGGAGGCCGACTGGGAGTCGCATCGCCCCGCGGTCTTCGGGGCGGCCTACCGGATCCTCGGCACCGTGGCCGA
Organism: Nonomuraea sp. NPDC049784; assembly: GCF_040659615.1. Classification (NCBI taxonomy): domain Bacteria; kingdom Bacillati; phylum Actinomycetota; class Actinomycetes; order Streptosporangiales; family Streptosporangiaceae; genus Nonomuraea; species Nonomuraea sp. NPDC049784. The sequence goes on along the minus strand of NZ_JBFAMX010000739.1, from coordinate 2,486 downwards.
GGCCGAGGACGTGACGCAGGAGGTGTGGTTGCGTGCCGCCGCCGCCGACCTGTCCGAGGTGCGGGATCTGCGGGCCTGGCTGGTGACCCTGGCCGCCCGGACGTCGTACAACGTGCTGAAGTCGGCGCGCGTCCGGCGCGAGTCCTATGTCGGGCCCTGGCTGCCCGAACCGCTGCTGACCGGGCCCGACGCCGCCGCCCAGGTGCTCATGGACGAGTCGGTGAGCACCGCGATGCTGGTGGTCATGGAGACGCTCACCCCCGCCGAACGCGTCGCGCTGGTGCTGCACGACGTCTTCGACCTCCCGTTCGGCCGGATCGCCGAGGTGCTCGGCGGCACGCCCGCCGCCAGCCGTAAACTCGCGTCCCGCGCGCGGGCGCGGGTCGCCGCGGTCGAGGAGCGGCCCCGGGCGTCCAGGGCCGAGACCGAACGCGTGCTCAAGGCGTTCAAGGCGGCCGCCGACGCGGGGGACATGGCCGGGCTCGTCGAGTTGCTGGACCCCGAGGCCGTCTACATCGCCGACGGCGGCGGCAAGGTGACCGCCGCGCGCAGGCCGGTCCGGGGTGCGGAGTCGATCGCCCTGCTGACAGTCAGGCAGATCGAGATCAGGCGGCCCGACGCGTTCCAGATCATCGAGGTGAACGGGCACCCGGCCCTGGCGACCTACCGCGGCGGCGAGCTGGTCTGGCTCGACACCGTGGAGATCGCCGACGGGCGGATCACCGCGTTCAGGAGACTGGCCAATCCCGAGAAGTTCGCTCACATCGGTCACATCTGAACCCGCCATGTTGTCTCCCTGCCGAACCCTCCGATCCCCCGGGGGGCGAGGCTGAGAGAGGACAAGATGACGGCACACGTTGTGATCATCGGAGGCGGTTTCGCGGGAGTGTGGAGCGCGGCGGGAGCGGCACTGGCACGCGGAGAGGCTGACCTGCGCATCACGCTCATCGCGCCGAACGAGCACCTGGTGCTGCGGCCGCGCCTGTACGAACCGGAGCCGGACCTGGCCAAGGTGGAGCTGAGCAGGATCCTCGAGCCGATCGGCGTCGAGCATCTGCGGGCCTCGGTGAGCACGATCGACACCGGCCGCCGCGTGGTGGTGGCCGACGGCCAGGAGATCGGCTATGACCGCCTGGTGCTGGCGGCGGGCAGCAAGCTCGTTCGGTACCAGGGCCTGCCCGGCGCTGAACGGCTCTTTGACATCGACACCCTGGACGGGGCCCGGCGGCTCACCGCCCATCTGCGCGACCGGGAGGGCTACTCCGCCGTGGTCGTCGGCGCCGGGTTCGTCGGCCTGGAGGCCGCGACCGAACTGGCCGCCCGGGGCCGGGTGCTGCTGGTGGACCGGTCTCAGGTGGTCGGAGACCAGCTCGGCCCGGGCCCGCGCGAGGAGATCGAGGCGGCGCTGGACAAGCTGGGCATCGAACGCCGCCTCGGGACGAGGGTGTCGCAGGTCGGCGACGGATACGCCGTCCTGTCCGACGGCACCAGGGTCGAGGCGGACGCGATGGTCTGGTCGGTGGGGATGAGGGCCAGCGAGCTCACCCGGCAGATCTCCGACGAACTCGACCACCTCGGCCGGGTGCCGGTGGACCAGCGGCTGCGCGCCCTTCCCGAGGTGTTCGTCGCCGGCGACACGGCCGCGGCTGCGTTCGACGCAGAGCACACGGTCATGCAGGCCTGCCAGCACGCCACCCCGCTCGGCAAGGTCGCCGGGTACAACGCGGCGGCCGACCTGCTCGACCTGCCGCTGCGCGACTTCACCCCCGGCCCGTACGTCACCTGCCTGGACCTGGGCGGAGCCGGTGGGGTCTTCACCCGGGGCTGGGACCGCAGGGTGATGGCCTCGGGCGCCGACGGCGCGGACATCAAGAAGCGGATCAACCAGCACATCCACCCGCCGGTCGACGACGCCGCGAAGATCCTCGCCGCAGCCGACCGCGTCTACATCGAGCTCCCCTTCTTCCCCCTCGACGGGGATAAGGCCGCCTCCGCCACATGAACCCCGCACCCCTCCAGAACGCCCCGTCACGTGCCGGAGATCGACACGGCGGTGCTGTACGAGGCGCCTGTCCTCGATGCTGCGGCCCGCCGCGCACGGCACCTGGATGTCCCCGCGAGCCTGACCCACAGAGCGCTCGGGATTACCTGTCCCGGCCGGGAGTCCGTGCCGCACTCGTGGCGCGGGCGGCCGCGCCCGGAAGGTGACGAGCGGGCGGGGGCCCGGTTCGTGTGGCAGACCGATAGGGTCAGAACGCGCAAATCGATCATAGGGGTTCAAACGGAACCGTTCTCCACCCCCCGATCGGCCGGCTCGCACGACAGGAGAGACGATGATGTACCCCCCGTCCGGCTCCGGGCCGGGGTTCCATCCCCCTCAGCCGCCCTCCGGGCACTCCCACCAGACGAATCGGCCCCGCCTGTAGCCACCATAGCCCTCGACGGCCACGCGGATCCGGAGTTCTGGACACTCGACGACGACCCCG
>NZ_JBFAMX010000738.1:0-4464 GCF_040659615.1 Nonomuraea sp. NPDC049784 | reverse complement strand
TGTTTAATGGGTTTGTCTGCCCGTCCACCTCACGGGGCGCCCGGGCGGCCCCCCCGGGGCCCCGCCAGGGGGGGGGGCGCGCGCGGCCCCGGCTCACGGACGGTCTCTCGTCACGCCGAGCGCCCGCAGCAGCTCCGCCCGGATCTCGGCGGTGCTCCTGCCCGCGTCGAGCCGCTGCTCGGCCGCGATCCTCCCTTGATCGAGTACGAGGACGCGGTCGGCCAGCGCGATCGCCTCGTCCACGTCGTGGGTGACCAGCAGCACGGCGGGACGGTGCTCCTCGAACAGGCGGCGCAGCAGCGCGTGCATCTTGAGCCTGGTCAGGGCGTCGAGCGCGCCGAACGGTTCGTCGGCGAGCAGCAGCTGAGGCTCGCGCACGAGGGATCGCGCCAGCGCCACGCGCTGCTGCTCGCCCCCGGACAGCTCGTTCGGCCAGGCCCGTTCCCGCCCGGCGAGCCCGACCTCCGCCAGGCTCTCGTGTCCCCGTTCCGCGGCCCCGTCGAGGCCGAGCACGACGTTGTCGAGCACCCGCTGCCAGGGCAGCAGCCGGGCGTCCTGGAAGACCACCGACACCTGCGCGGGCACCGCGACCAGTCCGTCCCCCGCCACGTCGCCATCCAGCCCGGCCAGCGCGCGCAGCAGCGTGCTCTTGCCCGAGCCGCTCTGCCCGAGCAGTGCCACGAACTCGCCGGGCGCGATCTCCAGGTCCAGGCTGTCGAGCACGGTACGGGTGCCGTACCGGCGGGTCAGGCCCTGGGTGCGGGTCAGCCGGCCAACGTCCGTCGCCACGACAGCGCCCTCCTCTCCACGAGCCGCACCCCGGCGTCGGAGAACAGGCCGAGCAGCCCGTACAGGACGATGCCGACCAGGATCACGTCGGTCTGCCCGTACGTGCGCGCGAGGTCCATCATGTAGCCGATGCCGCTGGTGGAGTTGATCAGCTCGGCCACGACCAGGAACAGCCACGACGTCGTCACCGCGAACCGCATCCCCAGCAGGAACCCCGGCAGCGCGCCCGGCAGGACCACCTTCCTGATGAACGCGCCGCGCCCGAGATCGACCGTCTCGGCCAGCTCGACGTAGCGGCTGTCGATGCTGCGCAGCCCGTTGTGGGTGTGGATGTAGATCGGCACGAGCACGCCGACGGCGATCACCGTCACCTTCATCACCTCGCCGATGCCCAGCCACAGGATGAGCAGCGGCATCAGCGCCAGCGCCGGGATGGCCCGCTTGATCTGGATCGGCCCGTCGACGACGGCCTCGCCCCAGCGGCTGAGGCCGGACACGAGCGCGAGCACCGTGCCGAGCGGCACGCCGATGGCCAGGCCCAGCACCACGCGCTGGACCGAGGCCAGCAGGTTGTCCTGGAGGCGGCCGTTCTCGATCAGGTCGGCCGCGGTGGTGACCACGGTCCAGGGTGCCGACAGGAACCGGGGGTCGAGCAGGCCCGAGCCCGATGCGGCCGCCCAGAGCGCCAGCAGCAGGAACGGGCCCAGCAGGAAGCCGAACTTGATCGGGCGGCGGGGGCGCAGGCGGCGCCGGTTCCGCGCGGGAGCGACGGCGGCCGGCCGGGAGGTGACGAGTGTCATCACGCGCCGCCCTTCAGCGCGTCCGCCTGCACCGACTGGAAGCGCAGGTCGTACAGGTCCTGGGCCTTCAGCGGCGGGTTCCCCGTCTCTTTGGCCAGGATGTCGATGGTCTCCTGGTGTCTGGCGACGGCATCCGACCAGTCGCCCGGGATGTCCGGCTCGCCCGCCAGGTCGACCAGGTACTGGCCGTCGGCGGCGGACAGGCCCTGGTCCTTGACGTAGTAGCCCTCGATCCACTCCTTGGGATGCTCGTAGACCCAGCGCGTGGCCCGTGCCCAGGCGGCGACGTACTCGCGGATCGCGGCGGCCTTGGCCGGGTCCTGCAGGGTGACCGTGCGTACGTAGAGGTGGCCCGGGTCGTCACGCAGGCCGTGGCGGATGGTGGTGGCGCCGTCCTTGCCCCACTTGGTGGTGTACCGCTTGATGTTGACGCCGCCGATCGGGGCCACGTCCACCTGCTTGGAGGCCAGCGCGTTCGGGTAGACGTCGCCGGTGCTCGGCAGCTCGACCAGGGTGACGTCGCCCTTGGTGAGCCCGGCCTTCTTCAGCACCTTGAGCACCAGCGCGCCCTGCGCCTGGCCGGGGCTGTAGGCGATCTTCTTGCCGCGCAGGTCGGCGAGGGTCTTCACGCTCACCCCCGGCGCGATGCCCAGCTCGTACGTCGGGTGGTTGAGCGGGTCCTTGCGGAACTTGGAGGCCACGATCTTGACGGGCAGGCCGGTCCAGGTCGCGTGGATGGGCGGGATCTCGGCGACCGCGCCGACGTCCAGCGCGTCCGCCCGGAACGCCTCGCTCGTCTGTGGCCCGCCGCTGATGTTGGCCCACTCGATGTCGAACGAGAACTTGTCGATCTGGCCGGAGAGCTGGAGCGCCACCTTGGTCGGCGGGTCTCCGACGATCAACTTGGTGCCCTTGGGCACGGAGGCCGGCAGCGGTGCGTCCGCCGCGAGCGTTGACGCGGGCCGTTCACGCTCGCCGCCCTGACCGCACGCGGCCATTGCGGCGAGCAGGAATACGGCGAGCGCCGGTCTTAACAGGGAGGAGACAGGCATACGGAATGGTCCTTCGTCGTGCGACGGCAGCAAGCCCGCACTCACGATAGGCACGCCCCGACCGCAAAAGCAACATTTCCTACCGATTTAGCGGGTAATCTTGCTGGAGTCCTCTGGAGGAGGGGGAGGGAGCGAGTCTGCTAACGTCGATCACGACGCGGGGTGCCCGGGCGCCGGGCTGAGATCACACCCGTCGAACCTGATCTAGTTCGCACTAGCGAAGGGACGTCATCGTTGACCTTCTCCGAGAAGATCTGGACGCGCACGGCCACGCTGCTCGACGCGATCCACAACCACCCGTTCAACACCGCCCTCCGCGACGGCACCCTCGACCGAGACCGCTTCGCGTTCTACCTCGTCCAGGACGGGCGCTACCTCGTGGCGTACTCCAAGGTGCTCGCGACCGCCTCGGCCCGCGCCACGGACCCGGCCGACGCCGCGTTCTTCGCCCAGAGCGCGCACACGGCGCTGGTCGTCGAGCGCGGCCTGCACGCCGGTTACCTCGAGGAGTTCGGGCTGACGGCCGGCCGGACGGAGGGCATCGCCACGTCGCCGACCTGCCTGGCCTACTCGTCCTACCTGCAGGCGACGGCGCTCGCCGCCCCGCTGCCCGTGCTCGCCGCCGCCGTGCTGCCGTGCTTCTGGGTGTACCAGGACGTCGGTACGGCGCTGCTCGAGCGTACGGCGGGCGCCCCCGGCCACCCGTACCGGACCTGGATCGCCACCTACTCCGACCCGTCCTTCGCGGCCTCGGTGGAGCAGGCCAAGGCGCTCGTGGATCGGCTGGCCGAGCTCGCCGACTCGGCGACGCTCCAGGCGATGGAGGAGGCGTTCTGCCGGGCCACCGAGTACGAGTGGCTGTTCTGGGACAGCGCCTGGCGCCTCGAGACCTGGCCCACGGCGCGATGGCTCGCCTGACACCCCGCCGTCACGCGAGCGACTCGCTGAGCTCCCTGCGCAGCTCGCGGGCCTGGTGCAGGTAGTGGCGGGCCAGCGCCGTGCGTCCGGCCGACCGGTACAGCTCACCCAGCGTCTGGTACGTGTCGGCCTCGCCGCTCCGGTCCCCGAGCTGCTGGAAGATCACCAGCGAGCGCTCCAGCTGGTCGGAGCCGTCCGACCGGTCGCCCCTGGCCACCTGGAGCCCGCCCAGGTTCCGCATCGCGTACGCGCCGCAGTGCCGATCCCCGAGGGACTCGAAGATGTCCAGCGCGTGCCCCTGGAACCGCATGGCCCTGTCGGACTCGGCGACCAGGTCGTACATGCGGCCGAGCTGCATCGACACGCAGCCCTCGCGGTGGGCGTCGCCGAGTTCCTCGGCCAGCCGCAGCGCGTCCCCGAGCCATCTGGAGGCCTGGCGAACGTCACGCAGCGACAGGTGGACGCGCCCGATCGCCTGCCGAGCGTACGCCTCGCCGCTCCGGTCCCCGATGGCCAGGAACATGGCCAGCGCGTGCCTGAAGGACCCGAGCGCTTTGAGGTGCCTGCCGGAGAACTGGTTGACCGCCGCCAGCCCGCAGATCGAGATCGCCTCGCTCCGCGTGTCGCCCAGCTCGTGGAAGATGGCCCGCGCCCGCCGGAACATGTCGCCGGCCTCGGCGTACCGGTCCTGGTAGAGGCACACCTGGGCCAGGCCGCGGAGCATGGCCGCCTCGCCGTGGCGGTCGCCGGCTGCGCGGGCGCTGTCCAGGGCGACGCGGTGCGTGACCTGCCACTCCTCCAGACGGCAGTGCAGGTCGAAGTACGGGACCAGGGTCGCGGCCAGCCCCCACGCGGACAGATCGGAATAGATAAGTGGATGCAAATAGTGTGCATAAAGACGTGTA
>NZ_JBFAMX010000737.1:0-4479 GCF_040659615.1 Nonomuraea sp. NPDC049784 | reverse complement strand
GCATGCGGTTCGGCGACGATGGTGCCGTGCAGGGCGGTCACGGCGAGGATCGCCAGGATGCCCACCGGCATCCACGCCGACAGTTGCCGCACGATCGCCGAGGTGCGCAGCGTGCGCAGCACCGCGAAGGGGACGGCACGCAGGGCGAGCGTGATCGTGAAGACGATCGCGAGGACCGCGATGAGGTAGCCGGTGCTAGGCATCGGCGGCCTCCAGAGCGGATCGGCGGGCGGTGAGCGCGTGGCGGGCCAGCAGCAGGCCGACGAACAGCAGCAGCGCGGTGAACATGGCGACGCCCGGGGTGAGAACGAGAGCGACGGCGACGGAGGGCGTCATCCGCGGCTACCGGGCCGTCATCGACCCCGCCGCCGTGGGCCGGTCCTTCGAGGTCCTGATCGACCTCACCCTCGACGCCCAGGACGCGGAGACGGTCGAGCGATTCGAGCAGGCCCTGGCGCAGGCCGAGGAGGTCCTTGAGCTGCGCCGGCTGTTCGGCAGCCCCGACTACTTCGCGCGCGTGGCCGTCGCCGACCTGGCCGCCTATGAGACCTTCCTCAGTCAGCACGTCATGACCATCCCGCGCGTCAGGGGCGTCACCTCGCACTTCACGATGAAGAACGTCAAGCCGGCCCCGTAGGACCGGAGCTTCGGCTCGTCAAGGCTGAGGGACGAGCTGGATGCGGATGCTGTTGTCGTACGGGACCACGATCGTCTGGTCGCGTCCGAGTTTCCACTTCGGGGTGACCAGGAAGAGCCGGCCGCCGGAGGCGAGGAGCAGCCGGAAGCCGCGGTAGCGGTGCGCGAAGTTCGGGTCCTTGGCGGTGGTGCTGAGGGGGATGTGGGTGATGCCGAGAGGGACGTCCTGCAGGGGCTCCTTCACATCGAGGATGACCTCGGCGCGCGTCTGCAGCTTCTGCGCATCTTCCTCGCCGAGGCCGATGCCGTAGGCCCAGGCGATCTGGGTCGAGGCCCAGAACAGCCCGGCGACGGCCAGGCCGAGCGCGCTCAGCGCGCCGTTCCTGGCCAGGCGTGGTGACATGAGCGGGCGGCCGCGGTTCTTGCCGTGGATGTGGATCCCGTACGCCACGGTGGCCGGGCCGAACGCCAGCGCGAACGGGGTGGGATTGATGCTGGTGCTGGTGCTTGAGTCCTGAAGGAATATGCCGATCATCGCGCGGCCGACCATGAGCACGCCGACGAGCGCGATGCCGGCGGCCAGGAAGGTGTTGGTGACGTCGCCGGGGCGGCGGGCGAGCTGCCAGGACACGACGGCGTGGACACCGATGACCAGCAGCGCGCCGAGACAGATCATCGCGGCCGGGACGTACACGACCTCGAGGCCGTCGAGGAGCAGGCTCTGGTTGGACAGGCCCGTCATCTCCAGGGAGACGCCGAAGTAGTCGTAGCGGGCGCGGGTCGCCACGTAGCCGAAGTAGATCAGCAGCGCGGTCACCAGCGTGGTGGGGCCTATGGCCTCGGCGAGCTTCCGAACCCGTGCCGAAATCACCTCCTGGCCACTCGCCGCCTCTTGCCCGCCAGACGTCTCCTGCTCGGCTCCGGTTTCACCCCCGAGCTCCGGTGCTCGCGTCGGTGCGGCCGGAGGTGCGCTCGCCGCCGCGGGCTCGTGCGCGTCCGGCGCGTGCCCTTGCGCGGTGACCATGGGCTCTCGCGTGGCGGGCGTGGGCTCTTGCGCGGTGGGTGCCGGTGACCGGTCGGCGGTTGGGTCGTCGCCTGCCGGCAACGGTTCTCGCGCGGCCGCCGGCCGTTCACTCGCCCTTGGCCGGTCGGGTGGTCCAGTGGACAGTTGGGTCTCGCCTGTCATCAGCCCTCCGGAGTCGTGGCCGAGTCCCCGCTGGTCGTCCCGTCGTCCGACGTGCCCGACCCGTCGTTCTGCGTGCCCGAGTCCTCGTTCGAGGTGCCCGAGTCTTCCGTGGAGGTGCCGGTGTCGTCCGGTGCCGGCTCGGGGGAGGTGTCCGAGTTGTCCTCGCCGTCCGGGGTGCCGGAACCGCCGATGTAGAACTCGAACTTCGGGACGTTGTTGGCGGTCGTGCCGCTCACCTCCACCGGCGTCTCCGCCGTCGGGGGCGGGCCGCCCCAGTCGTGGACCTCGTCGCAGGGTGGGTCCTCGACGTTGACGCACATGTACCGGTAGTGGACCACCGCCTGGATGACGTACGGGCGGTCGGAGGCGTCACCCGTGATGATCGCTCCCGCGATGCACTGGTAGCCGGTCAACACCCGGACCCCCTGGCACAGGGGGTCGCCGGTGCGTTCGCAGTGCCCAGGAGCCGATCTGGCGGTGGCATGGCCGGGGCCCGACTCCACGGTGAAGGAGACGGACTCGATCGTCGCGACGGTGGAGGTCTTGTTGATGATGGTGACGCACCCGTCGTCGCCGGGGGAGCCGTCGAGGCGCACGCCGTTCCAGTGGACGCTGTGGCGGTTGTTCTGCGCCTCCTGCGGCGTGGACCCGCCGCCCGGCGGCTGCCCGTCGTCAGTGCCCGTGCCCTGGTCGGGCGTGTCGTCGGTCGAGCCGTCGGGGGTGTCCGTCGAGCCGTCCGGGGTGTCCGGACCGCCCGCGGGGGCGTTCGTCCCGCTGCCGGCCACCGGCTCCGCTCCGTTGCTCGTGGCGACGCCGACCAGCCAGACGATACCGAGGATCGCCACGAGGCCGAGAACGCCGGCCATGATGAGGACGCGTGACCGCGATGGCGCCATGGATGCCCCCGGGGAACGTCGCTGGTTCCTTCCGAAGCCTCAGAATCAACTCCCCCGGCAGGGAGCGCAAGAGTATCCCCCTACTCAGTGCGGTACGGCTCGAACGATCAGGGTGCCGCGACCCTCGCAACCAAGTTCGCCGAGGTGCCACCCTCTGTAAGCCGACGTGTGGGCGGGGAACGGTACATTACGCGCATGCCCTCCGCTCCACGCCCCGACGACCGCGTCGCGTCCGCGTTCCGGTTCGCCACCGAACTGGTCGCCTGGGTCGCGACCCCGTGGGCCCTCGCCCCGCATTCCGTGCTGCTGGCCGTGCTGTCGGTCGTGGTGCTGATCGGGCTGCCGACGCTGTTGTCCACTCCGGGCGACAAGCGGAACGTGATCGTCGCGGTGCCGGGGCCGGTGACGATCGTGCTGGTTCTTCTGCAACTCGTGGCCGCGGTGGCGGCGGCGTGGGCCGCCTGGCACGTGTTCGCCGCCGCGCTGGTGTCCGTGCTGGCCTTGGTCACCCTCGTCCTGGAGCTGCCACGCTGGCGGTGGCTGGTCTCCCGGTAAGGGGCAGGACCATCACGATGACTGCGAGAAGGCCGGCTTGAGTACGTCCTCGCACCATTGGCGGAAGCTGGTGGGGGTGGTGGACTGCGGGGTGCGCGGCTGGGTGTTGTAGATGCCCCGATCGACCTCGGTTGTCATGTCGATCATGCCTTGGGCCCACGCCTCGCTCATCCCGTGCCGCATCAGGGTGGCCTTGTAGGCCTCGCCGGGGACCTGCTGGAAGCGGACTGGTCGCTCCAGGACCTCCGACATGATCTGCGCCATGTCGTCGGCGGACAGGTCCTCGGGCCCGAGGATCGGGACGCCGCCCTGGCCGCTCCAGGAATCATCGAGCAGCAGCTCGGCCGCGACGGCCGCGATGTCGCGGGTGGCGCAGGCCGGGAGCCTGCGATCCCCGGACATCGGGAGGAAGAACACGCCTTGGCTCTTGATCGGCTCGATCTGCCGGAGCATGTTCTCCATGAAGCCCGGCATCTCCAGGGCCCGGTAGCTCACGCCGGTCTTCTCGATCAGCTCGTCCATGGCCAGCGCCGCCGATATCTGCCCGGCGTTCTTCGCCACCCCGCGGCCCAAGGTCGAGACGCCGACGACTCGCTGGACGCCCTGGCTTGTGATGGCCTCGCACAGCGGCTGGGTGAAGCTCAGGCAGTGACCCTCGACGCTCGCGGCGCCGGGGTCGGGGGGCACGACCCAGAACACGCAGTCGGCGCCGGCGAGCGCCTCGGTGAGGACGTCGGGGTCGTTGTGCGATCCCGGCACGACCTCGACCCGTTCGCGTACACGCGGGGCGAGCCGGGAGGGGTCGCGTGCGATCACGCGGATCGCCTCCGCGCTGTCGAGGATGTTGTCGAGGACCTGCCGGCCGATCTGGCCGGTGGGAGTGGTGATGAGGATCATGCGGCCCAGTCAACCGGGACCGCCGGCAGACCTGAAGGACCGATCTGATCACCATTGATACCCTGGAAGTATGAATGATCTGGAGGTGCGACAGCTCCGGTACTTCGTCACCGTCGCGGAAGAGCTTCACTTCGGCCGCGCGGCCGAGCGGCTGGGCATGGCGCAGCCCCCGCTCTCCCGGGCGATCCGTGATCTGGAACGCCAACTGGGCGTGCGGTTGCTCGAGCGCACCACGCGTCAGGTCACGCTCACGACGGTCGGGGAGGTCTTCCTGCGGGATGCCCGTACCGTGCTGGACGCGGTCGCCGC
>NZ_JBFAMX010000736.1:0-4486 GCF_040659615.1 Nonomuraea sp. NPDC049784 | reverse complement strand
GCCGCGGCCGGCGGCGCCTACGGCATGTTCAGCGTCCAGCCGACCGTCGGCTCCCCCGGCACCCCGGCGGGCTTCTCCGCCGAGGACGAGGTGCGCTGGGGCCGGAATGTGGCCGAGGCGGCACACGCCGCCGAGGTGCGGCACCTGGTCTACGCCTCGGTCGCCGGCGCGGGCCGTCACAACACCGAGAAGCTGCCGCAGAACGTGGTGAGCAAGTGGCGGATCGAACAGCACATCGCACGGCTGGGCCTACCCGCGACCTTCCTGCGCCCGGTCTCCTTCATGGAGAACTACACCGGCGCCTACCACCTGCAGGACGGCGCCGTGGCCACCGCGTTCGAGGCGGACGTGCCGCAGCAGATCCTGGCCGTCGACGACCTCGCCGTCTTCGCCGCCCTGGCCTTCGCCCGGCCGCAGGACTGGATCGGCCGGGCGGTGGACCTGGCCGGGGACGAGCTGACCCCGGCCCAGATCGCCGCGGTCATCTCCGAGGCCGTCGGGCGGCCCCTGCCCTACGTCCAGATCCCGCTCGAGGCGATCGCACAGGCCGGCGAGGAGTTCGCCTTCGCCTACACCTGGCTCAACGAACGCGGCTGGCGGGCCGACGTCTCCTTCGCCCGCGCGCTGCACCCCGGCCTGATGGACCTGGGTACCTGGCTGGCCCGGACCGGAGCGGCCCAGGTCGCGCACTTCCTGGCCGCCCAGAAGGCCACGGCGTGAGCGGCCGGGCGCCCGATCTCGGGCAGGTCGGCATCTGGGCGGGAGAGGCCGACCGATACCCCGCCACCGTCCTTCGCGAAGCGGCCGCGGCCGTCGAGGAGCTCGGCTATCGGGCTCTGTGGTTCCCCGAGACGACCGGCCGCGAGGCCATGGCGCAGGCCGCCATGCTGCTGTCCGCGACCCGGCGGACCGTCGTCGCGACCGGCGCGGCCAGCGTCTACGCCCGCGACGCCGTCACCACCGCCGCCGCTCAGCGCACCCTTGACGAGGCGTTTCCCGGGCGGTTCCTGCTCGGACTCGGGATAAGCCATCCCGCCCTGGTCACCGACGTGCGCGGCCACCGCTTCGGCCCGCCGCTGGCGACCATGCGCGGCTATCTGGACGCCATGGACGCCGCCCCTTTCGGTCCGCAGGCCGCCGCACCGCCCCGGGTCCTGGCCGCGCTGGGCCCGAAGATGCTCGAGCTCGCCGGCGAACGGGCCTGGGGCGCCCATCCCCTGGGCATGCCCGTCGAACACACCCTCAACGCCAGGAAGCTGCTCGGCCCTCAGGCGCTGCTCGCGGTCACCCAACTGGTCGTCCTCGACCCATCCCGCTCCCGATCAGCCGACCTGGCGCGCGAGCACGCGGCCGCCGCCCTGCCCAACCGGCTCACGCTGCTGCGCGACCTGGGATTCGACAACGCCGGATCCCTTGACGACCGGTTGGTCGAGGCGCTGGTGGCCACCGGCAGCCCCGACGACATCGCCCAGCGGGTACGCGAACACCTCGACGCCGGCGCGGACCATGTCAGCCTCCACGTGCTCACCTCAACCCCGGGCGAGCCGCCGCTCCGCCAGTGGAGCCGGCTGGCCGCGCGCCTTCTGTAGGACTCAGCCGGACCGCTGGGCGCGTCCGAGTTCGGCCAAGTGGGTGAGGGCGGGCAGCGCTTGGGCGATCGCCCGTCGCTGCTCGGCGGTCAGCTGGGCGACCAGCGGGGCCAGATGGCGCATCCGGTCGTCGTGGCGGGAGCGGCCGATCCGGCGGCCGGCCTCGGTGATGTGGACGAGGACCGCGCGTCCGTCACTCGGGTCGGGGCGGCGCTCCACCAGCCCGTCGCGCTCCAGCCGGGTGACCAGCTGAGTGATGGCGGGCTGGCTGACCTGCTCGGTCTTGGTCAGGTCGGTCAGCCGCATCGGGCTGCCTCCGAAGGCGAGGGTGTCCAGCACCGACAGCGTCGTGAACGACAGCTTCTCCAGCACGGGGAGACGGATGTAGAAGCGGTTGAAGTTCTCGATCGCCGTGGCGAAGGCGTCCACGTCCAGGTCGTCATCGGAGATGTCGTTCACACCATAAATATATATCGAGAATTTATATAAGATGCTTATGATGTAGACCTCGAGAAGAGAGGCACATATGACTGTTCGTGTTGGTATCAATGGCTTCGGGCGGATCGGGCGCAACGTCTTCCGCGCGGCGGCGGCCCGGGGCGCCGATCTGGAGATCGTCGCGGTCAACGACCTCGGCGACGTGGCGACCATGGCCCACCTGCTGGCCTACGACTCGATCCTGGGCCGTTTCCCCGGCGAGATCGTCGCCGAGCCCGGCGTGATCCGTGCCGGGGACACCACGGTCAAGGTGCTGGCCGAGCGCGACCCGGCCGACCTGCCGTGGGGGGATCTGGGAGTGGACGTGGTCATCGAGTCCACCGGCATCTTCACCGACGCCGCCAAGGCGCGAGCGCACGTGGACGGCGGCGCGAAGAAGGTCATCATCGCCGCCCCGGCCAGCGGCGAGGACGTCACGATCGTGCTCGGCGTGAACGACGACGCCTACGACCCCGAACGTCACACGATCATCTCCAACGCCTCGTGCACCACCAACTGCCTCGGAGTCCTGGCCAAGGTGCTGCACGACGCGGTCGGCATCGACTCCGGCATGATGACCACCGTTCACGCCTACACCCAGGACCAGAACCTCCAGGACGCGCCGCACAAGGACCTGCGCCGTGCCCGCGCCGCGGCGCTCAACATCGTCCCCACCTCCAGCGGCGCCGCCAAGGCCATCGGCCTGGTCCTGCCCGAGCTCCAGGGCCGGCTCGACGCCTTCGCCCTGCGGGTGCCCGTCCCGACCGGCTCGGTCACCGACCTGACCGTCACCACCCGCCGCCCGACCACCGTGCAGGAGGTCAAGGACGCGTACGCCGAGGCCGCCGCGGGTCCGTACAAGGGCCTGCTGTCCTACACCGAGGCGCCCATCGTCAGCACCGACATCGTCACCGATCCCGCCTCCTGCGTCTTCGACGCCCAGCTCACCCGGGTGCTCGGCTCGCAGGTCAAGGTCGTCGGCTGGTACGACAACGAGTGGGGTTACTCCAACCGCCTCATCGACCTGGCCCTGCTGGTCGGCGGAACTCTTTAGGGTCAGCGGCAGAAGGGGGCCATGCCCAGCACGGACTTCACACCCACCGAGCAGGTGCTGGATGAAGTACTGGTCCCCTTCGAGCGGCTCGTCGGTCCATGCCTTGACGTCGTGGCCGAGGGTGGTGAGCCAGGCCCTGCCGCCGTCGTAGTACTGGCACCAGCTGACCGGGTGGTCGTCGCCGTGGCCGGGGTGGCCGAGATTGCCGCGTACGCCGCCTGCCAGCGTGCCCTCGTCCACCTTGGCCAGGACGCGGACGCGGGTGGGAACGGCCCGAGTTGGAAGCGCACGCCCATCGACGAGGTGTACGCGGCCTTCCCGGTGCTGCACGAGATGCGCCGGCGCCTGGCCGAAGCGCTGTCCGGCGGCCAGCAGCAGATGCTGGCCGTGGGGTGGGCGCTGATGTGCCGTCCCAAGGTGATGCTGCTGGACGAGCATCTACCTCGGCCTGTGAGGGTCGCTAGCCGGCGATCACCGCGATGTCGGGGTCCAGCAGGGGGAAGCGCTTGAGCACCTCAGGATCGTGGCCGGCCACCACCAGGTCCGGCCCGTCGGCCAGCTCATTGATCCGGTCGAAGGCGCCGTACATGCCGGTCATGCTGTGCAGGATCGGGAAGGGGCGGTCGCCCTCGATGTTCTCGTAGAAGTGGCTCGCGTCGGAGGCCAGCACGACGTGGCCGCGGGCGGTGCGTACGCGTACCACCTGCATGCCGGCGGTGTGGCCGCCGACCAGGTGCACGCTCAGGCCGGGCACGACGGGCGCGTCGCCTTCGGTCAGGAGCACGCGGCCGTCCTCGCGGGCGGTTTGGAGGTGGGCGAGGTCGTCGTCCTCCAGCAGCCAGCGCTCCCCCGCGATGCGCTCGGCCCAGGGGCCCGTCCAGTAGCCGAGCTCGGCCCGCTGGAGCACGTAGCGGGCCGAGGTGAACTCCTTGGCGGTGCCGGTGTGGTCGTAGTGCAGGTGGGTGAGCACCACGTGGTCGACGGCGTCGGCCGCCACGTCCAGCCGGGCCAGCGCCTCCACGGGCGAGGCCAGGTAACGCAGCCCGGAGGCGCGCTCGGCCCGGGCCCGGGCGATGCCGGTGTCGATGACGATCGTGTGCTCGTCGTTGACGGCCAGCCAGACGTAGTACGCGGTGGGATGCGGCTCGGCTCCCCTGGCGTCGTAGCCGTGGAAGTGCTCGCCGCGCCGGGCGTCGCGCTCGGCGTAGCGCAGGGCGTACACGCGGAAGTCGTTCACACCGTCACCGAGGCCCTGACGCCGAGCTGCTCGGTGGGCACTCGGTAGGTCTCCCGGGCGGTCGCCACGGCGGCCACGTTGACCAGGCACAGCACGGCGGTGATGATCGACACGCCCAGCCAGCTCTCC
>NZ_JBFAMX010000735.1:0-4495 GCF_040659615.1 Nonomuraea sp. NPDC049784 | reverse complement strand
AGGCCGGGTGAGCGTCCAGGCGGGCGGCGCCGACGTCCTGACGCTCCGCCTGGACGGCAAGGGCCGGCAGCTCGCCGCCGCCCAGCTCGGCACCGCCAGGGACGACGCCGTGGACCCGTTCGCCGAGCCCAACCTGTACGCCACCGCGACCCCGTCAGGAGAGGTGGCGATCAGCGGCCTGACCTACGGCACCCCGAAGGGCGGCGCCGCGCCGGGCAACGGCGACGTCTTCCTGGTCAGAACGTCACCAGCGGATCTCCGATGAAGTCCGCGATGAAGTTCACGAAGAAGAACCCGAAAAAGAGGAAGTTGAGCACGAGGATGACGTAGTGCCACGAGCGCGGGCGGGCCGGGCGCGGCAGCTTGCTGTTCAGATACATGAGCAGGAACGGATAGATCAACGCGCCCAGGTTCGACATGTTGGCCGACCACTCCACCAGCCCGACCGGCAGCGACTGGAAGATGATGATCGAGATGGCGACCAGCAGCAGGATCATGAACGGGTAGTAGAACCGCCGCGGGTCCCCTTCGATCAGGGCGCGCAGGCGCGGGCTGCTGGCGTTCGCCGCGTCGGTCGTCACGCGTACCATCGCCTCGAAGATGCCGAGCTGCGTGGAGAAGAGGATCAGCACGCCGACCACGAGCGCGACGTAGAAGCTCACCTGCCCGTAGTGGTCACCGAGCACGCTCGCCACGAACGTCGGCACGTTCGCCCGCGTCGGCTTCTCGCCGGCCATCGTGACGGCCTGCGCCATGAGGATCGTGGGCAGCAGCATGCCGAGGATGGCGCCGACGAAGAACACGCCCCACATGTCGATCAGCAGCAGCCGGTACCACCTGCGCCACAGGCTCCGGTTGCGCTCGTCGTCGGGGAAGGTGACGCCGCTGGCCAGGATCTCGCGCCGCTCGCCGCGCAGGCCCGAGATGTAGCCGACACGGTGGCCCATGCCGTAGCCCTTGTCGCGGTAGTGGCCCATGACGTACCAGTTCAGGCCCGAGGCTAACGCGGTGAACCCGGCCAGGGCGCCGAGCTGGGTCGCCGTGATCCCGGCGGGCGGGGCGGCCGGGGTGAGGAACCCGCGGATGCCCTCCCACCACTGGCTGAACGGCACCACGAGCAGGTCGACGGCCAGCAGGGCGATCAGGATGGTGCCGACCATCACCCAGTTGGCCAGTTCGAGCGCGCGGCTGACGCGCTTGGCGCCCGCGGTGATGAGGAACACCAGCACCAGCAGGGCGACGGCCCACCAGCGCGGCTCGAGGTCGTCGGCCGCCGGCGGTACGCCGTGGACCAGCGCGTAGACGCCCTGACCAGCCGACGCGGCCCACCCGCCCGCGACGAACGCGAAGATCACGATGAGCACGGACAGCGGCACCCAGAGGGGCCACCCCGGCGGCACCCGTCCCCAGCCGACCACCGGCGTCTCCCCGGTCGCGAGGACGTACCTCGAGCACTCCACGTTGTAGAACGTCTGGAGCAGCGCCGACACCACGATCACCCAGCCGACGCCGACGAACCCGTACTGCCCCACGTTCAGGGGCCCGAGCAGCCACTCGCCGCTACCGATCGAGATGCCGAGCGCGATCAGGCTCGGACCTATGGCGTACTTGAACAGTTCCTTGGTGCCGATCTTGGAGACCTTGAAGACCTCTTCCGGCGTGGGCAGGTCGGTGACTTCGAGATCCGGTCGGCTGACTCCGAGTGGGTGCGACATCTCACTGCCTCCTGCCGCCAGCGTGATCCTCAACCCCGGCGGCTTCAAGGCCCAATTTCCATACAGAATGCGGAATACAGCTCAGGCGTACTGCAGGTCGGCCCTGACGATGCGGCCGCCGGCGACCGTGAAGTCGTAGTGCGCCCGCCACCCGTCCGACCCCTCCGGAGCCCAGTGGACCAGGAGCTTCTGGCCGTCCGCCCGCCGCTCCACGATCGAGACGACGCGCAGCGTGCCGCCGATCACCTCGTTGTCCGCCCAGGCGCGGATGGCGTCGTGCCCGCGGATTCCGCGGGTGACGTCGACGATCTCGGCGTCCGGCGCGAAGGCGGTGACCAGGGCGTCCAGGTCGCGGGCGTTCACGGCGTCGACGTAGGCCTGCGCCGCCTGGACGACGTCCGCCGGCGAGCCGGTGGCCGGCGCGGAAGCGGTCGTCGGCGCGGTCGGCGCCGGGTGGGTGCCGCAGGCGCTCGCCAGCAGCGCCCAGACGGTCAGCGCCGCCGCCAGCGGGCGGTGAACGGGGCATCGCGTGGTCATGGTGCCGATGATGCGGGCCCGGAGCCCGGAGGGTCCAAGACCTGAGGTCATAGCCGATGGCTATACCCGGGAACCGGGCGCGCCGTTACCGGCGTTACGGACATCGCTACTTACAGTAGTGATGTCGTCACTTCATGGTTACAGGGGGGATCATGAAAGGTAAGCTCCTAGCAGCAGGCGGTGTGCTGATCACCGGTGCCGCGCTCTTCGGCCTGGCCGGCCCGGCCGGCGCCGCCGAGGCCGGTCCCTGCGAGCTGAGCGAAGCCGACGTATCGCACCCGCTGTGGGCCGGCGACTTCGGCGTCGACGCCGAAGCCTGCGCCGACCTCACCAGCACGAGCCGCCCGATCACCTACGACGCCATCCCGTACGACGAGGAACGCAACGACGACTGGTACCGCGCCGGCCGGGGCAGCGAACCGTACGTCACCATCGAAAGCGCCCCGGCCCAGATCCATCTCTACCGCTGGCCCTGGCAGCGCAGCTGGGTCAGCCGGTGGGGCAGCCCTGCGTGGAGTGCCGGCAGCGCCTGGGATGACGGCGGCTAAGCCCGTCCCGTCCGCCACCGGCGGTTAGTCCGGCGTGAGCCCGGGGCGCGCTACGGCGTTCCCCGGGCTCATGTCACGCATGCAGCCCGTCCCGGCTACCGCCGCCGGACGAGGCGGTACGCCCCGAGCACGCCAGGACGTACGCGGCCGCTAGCGGTCGACGATCTCGTTCTTGCCGATCACGACGACCCCGCCCCGGGTCAGCGCGAACCGGGTGCGGTCGTACTCGAGGTCGAACCCGATCCGCGCCCCGTCGGGGATCACGACGTTCTTGTCGATGATCGCCTTCCGGACGACGGCGCCCCGGCCGACCTTGACGTTCTCCATCAGCACGGAGTCCTCCACCAGCGAGTGCGAGTGGAGCACGACCTTGGGCGACAGGATCGACCTGATCGCCGTGCCGCCGGAGACGATCACGCCGGGCGAGACCAGCGAGTCGATCGCCCGCCCCACCCGGTCGCCCTCGTTGTGCACGAACTTGGCCGGAGGCAGCGGGTCGTGGCCCGTGAAGATCGGCCACTTGTCGTTGTAGAGGTTGAAGATGGGATGCGCCGAGATGAGGTCCATGTGGGCCTCGTAGTAGGCGTCGAGCGTCCCCACGTCGCGCCAGTAGCCGCGGTCACGCTCGCTGGACCCGGGCACGATGTTGTTGGCGAAGTCGTACACGTCGGCCCCGCCCGACTTGACGAGCATCGGGATGATGTTGCCGCCCAGATCGTGCTTGCTGGTGGGGTCGAGGGCGTCCTCCCGCAGCGCGTCGATCATCGACTGCGTCTTGAACACGTAATTGCCCATCGACGCGAACACCTCGTCGGGCGAGTCCGCCAGCCCCACCGCGTCCTTCGGCTTCTCCCTGAACGCCACGATCCTGCGCCCCTCAGGATCGGTCTCGATCACCCCGAACTGGTCGGCCAGCGACAGCGGCTGCCTGATCGCCGCCACCGTCACGTCCGCGCCCGAGTCTTCGTGCTGCTCGACCATCTGCCGGGGATCCATCCGGTAGATGTGGTCGGCCCCGAACACGATCACGTGCTCGGGCATCTCGTCGTAGATCAGGTTGAGGTTCTGGAACAGGGCGTCCGCCGAACCCGAGAACCACCGCGGCCCGAGCCGCTGCTGCGCGGGCACCGGGGTCACGTAGTTGCCCAGCATCGCCGACAGCCGCCAGGTGCGCGAGACGTGCCGGTCCAGGCTGTGGTTCTTGTACTGCGTCAGAACGACGATCTTCAGGAAGCCGCCGTTCGCCAGGTTCGACAGCACGAAATCGACGAGCCGGTATATCCCCCCGAACGGCACAGCCGGTTTCGCCCGATCCGCCGTGAGCGGCATGAGCCTCTTGCCCTCTCCACCTGCCAGCACGACCGCGAGCACCCTCCGGGACTTCATGTCCAGGACGCTACCCTCAAATGGCCGATCTATCGACGAAACCCGGCATGGAGAACTTCCTTCGTGTCCAGATTTGTTGTGCAATGCACGATCGGGAGCTCCTGATCTTCGGCTTGTCGATGTGGTCCGGGGGACACAGCCCCCAATAAGGTCGTGTCATGCGTGTTGATCTGCTCAGCCGGGAGTACCCGCCCGAGGTCTATGGCGGGGCCGGGGTGCACATGGAATACCTGGCCAGGGAGCTGCGGAAGCTGGCCGACGTGCGCGTGCGCTGCTTCGGAGCCGATCGCGCCGAGCCGGGCGTCTCGG
>NZ_JBFAMX010000734.1:0-4495 GCF_040659615.1 Nonomuraea sp. NPDC049784 | reverse complement strand
GGGGCGCCTCGGGGCTCGAGTCGTCCGTCTGCCCTTCCGGGAGGCGGGCGGGTGCTGCTGGCGTGGGCCGCGCGGCCGGCCTACCGGGGGAGCAGCCCTAGAGTTCGGCCTCCGCGTCCGGCGCCCGGAGCCGGCGCCGCTTCCAGGAACCGACGATGTGGTCGCGCATGGCCCGTGCCGCGGTCTCGGCGTCCTGGCGGGAGATCGCCTCGACCACCGAAGCATGCTCCTTCAAAGTCGACTGGAAGGCGTCCTCGTACCCCATTCCCTGATATCTGCTGCTCTCGAGCGCCCGCCGGTACAAGCGCTTGGCGATGTTCTCGGCCAGGCGGTTGCGGGAGAGCTCCATGATCGTGAGATGGAAGACCACATCCGCCTGCCGGAAGGAGTCGCTCTCATGCTGCATTTCGCGCATCGACTCCAGAGCATGCTCGATGCGGGTCAGCTCCTCGGCCGTGCGCCGCATCGCCACCGCGCCCGCCATGGCGGACTCGAGGCTGCCCCGGACGATCGTGAGCTCGTCCAGGATGCCCAGGGACTCGTCGTTGTCGATGAGCGCGGACAGCACGATCGGGTCGAGCATGTTCCAGGACCCGGAGCGGGCCACCTGGGTTCCACGGCCCTGTGCCACCACCACCAGGCCCTTCTCCTCGAGCCGCTTGATCGACTCGCGGAGAACCGTCCGGCTGACGCCGAAGTGCTCGCAGAGCGGACCTTCGGGCGGCAGTGCCTGCCCTTCGGGAATTTCGCCCGTGACAATGAGCTCGACCAGTTCGCTGACCACCGCGACGCCCAGTCGCTCGGCAGGCCTGCGGGAGGAAAAGCCGAACGCGTCCGCTTTGGCGCTCATGATTGCACTCTAGTGCAGTGCCGTAGCGCCTCTTGAAGCGCTCAGTCAATCACTCGACGGCTGCGGATCGTTTCCTATCAAGTGGAGGACCCCATCGCCGGCCCGGAGGCCTCGATCAGGCGCCGCGGGCGTGGCAGCCCTCTTTCACTGGCGGGTGTCCTGGGAGCCGGCTCCACCGGAGAGCTCCCCGTGGACGCCGGGACGGCGTCTGGCCCAGGAGCCCAGTATGTGGATGCGCATCGCGGCTGCGGCCCCCTGGGCGTCGCCCTGGAGGATCATCGACTCGATCTGCCGATGCTCTGCGAGCGACTGGGCGAGTTCTTCCCTGCGTGGGTCGCCGTTGTACTGGCTGGACAGCCGCGCCTTGGCGTGGATGCCGTGGATGATCGCGTGACCGAGACGATTGCCGGAGGCGATCATGATCATCTCGTGGAAGGTGACATCCTCTCTGGCGTAGCGCAGCGGGTCGTCCAGGCTCTTCGCGAGGACGTTTGCCTGCTCGGTCAGTGCCTCGGCCTGATCGGGCGTGATCACGCGTGCGCACTGTGCCGCCATGTCGCATTCGAGCGCCGCTCGGACGTTGACGAGGTCGTCGAGGATACGCAGGTCGCTGTCGTGCCGGATCTGCGCCTCCAGGACCACCGGATCCAGGAGGTTCCAGCCGACTGGCTCCAGCACCCGGGTGCCTCGGCCCGGGACCGCCTTGACCAGGCCCTTCGCTTCGAGGAGCTTGACCGACTCGCGCACCACTGTGCGGGAGACACCGAACTCCTCGCACAGCTCGGGCTCTGTCGGGAGCACGGTGTCCACCGGATAGGCCCCCGACACGATGCGGTCGACCAGATAGGCGACGATGGTATCGCCCAGGCGACGAGGGCGTCGGTGCCGCATCGGCTCCAGCAAGTCATGGGAGGCGCCCGCGGCCAGACCGGGTTGAGAGAACGCGGCGCTCACTGAGCCTCCAAGAAGATGGTCACAACTTGAGTATACGCTTTGCGTGTATACGTTATTCATATGATGAAGTTGGCGAAGTCCTCCACCCTCCAGCACCCCTGTATGCGGCCATGTAGAAGTGGCTCTGGCACAAAGACCGTGATGCGATCACGTTGAGCGAGCTCTGCCAGCAAGATCCGCACGGGCCCCGCGACACGGTGACCATGGCTGCTTTCTCTGGCGGGTAGGCCTGTTCCTGCTGGTGAACTCGGCCGACTGACCCTTGGATGCCGCGCTTCGGCTCAGGCGGGCGGGAGGGTGGGAGGCCCGGTGCTCTCGCGTACGACGAGTTCGGTGGCCAGCTCGACGCGGCTCTGCGGCAGTTGCTCGCCGTGGGCCAGTGTCAGCAGCATCGAGGTTGCCGCGGCGGCCATCTCGGTGAGGGGCTGGCGGATGGTGGTCAGCGGTGGAACGGCCCACCGCGCCGACGGCATGTCGTCGAAGCCGATCACGCTGAGATCATCCGGGATGCGCAGGCCGAGCTGATGGGCCGCGTGGTAGACGCCGATGGCCTGGCCGTCGTTTGTGCTGAAGATCGCGGTTGGCCGGTCGGACAGGCGCAGCAGGCGGTGCGCTTCGGCCAGACCGCCCTCGATGAAGAAGTCCCCGCGGCCGATCAGCTCCGGGTCGACGGGCACGCCGGCCATGTCGAGGGCGGTGCGGTAGCCGTCGAGACGGGCCCGGCTGGACAGCGCGGAGTCGGGCCCCGTGATGATGGCGATGCGGCGATGCCCGAGCTCCAGGAGGTGGCGGGTGGCCGTGAGCCCGCCGTTCCAGTTGCCGGCGCCGACCGATGGGATGTTCCGCGCGGGAGCGTCGGCCGGATCCAGCAGGACCAGCGGGATCTCGCGGCGGGCGAGTTGTTCGTGCTGGGTCTCGGTCAGGTCGGAGAACACCGCGATCACACCGCTCGGACGGCGCCGCAGCACACCTTCCAGCCAGGCGTCTCCGGCGGTGTGGTCACGGCGCAGGTCCGATATCCCCACCATGAGGTCGTGCTGACGGGCGACCTCCGCCACGCCTTTGGTGATCTCGACGGGATAGTCGCCCTCCAGAGCGTGGAAGACAAGCTCCACCAGGGCCGTCGGCATGGAGCGGCGGCGCTGGCGGCGGTAGCCGTGCCGGCGGATGAGCTCCTCCACGGCGGCGCGGGTTTCGGACGACACCTGGGAACGGCCGTTCACGACCTTGGAGACCGTCGCGGTGGAAACTCCGGCCAGCTCGGCGAGCTGAGCGATGGTGAGAGGAGACGACTCCGGGGGCATGGCGGCAGTTTAGTCACGGAGTGCGGGGAGGCGGGGCAGTGCCGTTTTGCCAAGATCAAAGCTTCTACGCCTCGGGGTCATGTCCCGCGTTCGGACGGTGCCGAGCAGGTAGCGGCTGCCGCCGGTGAGCAGGGTGCGGCCGATGACGACGGCGGCGAGGGCGTCCAGCTCGATGCCGACGGCGTGCAGGCCGTAGCCGGAGAGCATGTAGAACGACAGCAGTACGCCGCCCGCTCCTGCCGTTGACGGAGGGGCGGCCCGGATCGCCGGGCCGCCCCGAAACGGTGTCCGAGCCGGAGGTCCGTCTCGCGGAAGGGGCGCGAGCAGGCGGCCCTGCCACGCCGGCTCCGAGCCGGACCCGTGTCACGCCATCAGCGCTGCAGCGTCAGCAGACCCGGCCGGTAGGGCAGGAGGCCGTAGTCGCCGCCGGAGTTGGGGCTGCGTCCCTGGTAGAGCAGCTGCAGGTTGCAGGGATCAACGGTCATGGTCTGATCGGCGCCGGCGCGGACCAGCTCGCCGTGGCTGATGTCGTTGGTCCAGGTGGCGCCGCTGTTGGCCTTGCCGGCGAACGGGTTGCTCTCGGTTGCGGCCTGAGGTGTCCACGAACCGTTCAGACTGGTGGCGGTGAAGGAGCGGAAGTAGCGGCCCTGCGAGCCGATCGCCTCGACGAGCATGAGGTATTTGTTCTGGCCCTGGAGCTTGTAGACCTGAACGGCTTCGAACAGGTTGTTCGTCGTGTCGCTCATGACCACGGTCGATGTGGTGCCGAAACTGCCCGGGAAGTTCCCGATGGGCATGCTGGCCCGGTAGATCTTGCCGTTGTCCCCGGCGAAGAACAGGTACATGTTCGTGCTGTCACCGATGAGTGTCTGGTCAATGGGTCCTGTTCCGGAGCCGGAGATGCTTCCGGAGAAGAGCACCTGCTGCGATGACCAGCCATTCGGATTGGTGGGGTCGCTGGAGGTCCTGTAGGAGAAGGCGGTCCCACCCCACTGGTAGGCGAGCACCCAGATGTTCTTCGGGGCGAAGTAGAAGAGCGTGGGCGCGACAGTGGAAGACGACATCGTGTTCTGGCTGGCCGAGGCCATGTCCGACCAGTTGGTGAAGAGGCCGAAGTTCATCGAACCCCAGCTCGTCCCCGTGTCGTGCGTCGTCGCGTAGACGAGATGCTTGCCGTTGTAGGGGGCGACGGTGAAGTCCTTGAGCGAGACCCAACCTGACTTCGGGGTCGCCAGCTGGCCCGTCGATGTCCAGCGGTACGTGGACGGAAGATCGCACTGACCGGGGTTGCCGCCGCCGTCGACCCGGACGAGTTGCCATTGCTGGTTGTTGCCGCCCCAGTCGTCGTACTGGACGATGTTGGCGCCGTCGGCGGTGGAGGCGCCCT
>NZ_JBFAMX010000733.1:0-4503 GCF_040659615.1 Nonomuraea sp. NPDC049784 | reverse complement strand
CGGTCCGGGCGGCCGGCTGCTGCCGGCTCGTGCGTGCGCTGACCACCGTGCCGGAACCGACCTTCGCTTCGACCAGCCCGTCGTCGCGGAGAGTCGCCATCACTTTGGTCGCGGTCGCGATCGCGACGCCCCATCGCTGGGCGATCTGCCGGATGGACGGCATCCGGTCGCCAGGCCGCAGGTCGCCGGCCAGGATCCGGGCGCGGATCTCCGCGACGATCTGCCGGTATGGCGGATCCGGCCGCTGCGTTGACGACGACATGGGAGCCCCCGGTCCATCGGCGAGGTCGTTGCCTGCCACAAGTGTACTAGTTCAATCTCTGCAGTACTAGTTCACTTTGTCCGCCCAAATCACCAAATAAACGCCGCTTCTGCGGCGGTCTCGATACTCTGTACGCATGACAGCAGATACATCGTACGCATACGTGCGGCGGGCGAATGACGCAGACCGGCAGGCGGTGTTGGACGTCCTCACTGAGGCGTTCATGAACGATCCCCTCGTCTGCTGGCTCTTCCCCAAGGCGGGCGAACGAGGTCTTCTCCAGAGGCACTTCTACCGCCCCCTGCTCGCCCATCCCGCCAGCGAGGCGTACCTGGTCGGCCGTCGCGAGGGCGCGTCGGTGTGGATGACGCTGGCCGCAGGCCAGGCGCCCCATGAGGAGCATCCGGACGTGCCTGAGTCGGGCCGGAGCACGGTCTTCGGTGAGAACGGCGCGCGGTTGCTGGCCCTGGGCCAGGCGCTGGCCCAACGACACCCCGATCGCGAAGCGCACGTCTATCTCCCGTGCATGGGGGTGCTCGGCGGGCGGCAGGGCGCCGGACTCGGCTCGGCGATGTTGCGGCACCGGCTGGAGCGAGCGGACGCCGACGGGCTCGCCGCGTACCTGGAGGCGAGTTCACCCCGGAGTCGCGCCCTCTACCAGCGGCACGGATTCGAGGATCTCCGCGAACCGGTTCGCGTGGCGGACAGCCCGCTCCTGTGGCCGATGTGGCGCCAACCGCGCCGTTGACCGCCGGCGCACGGCAACCCGCCAACTCGCACCACCCGTCCAGCCCCCCTCACTCAACCGGCAGAACCCGACAAACAAAGGAGAGAACGACGATGACCACGAATCATGAAGCTGAGACGACCGCCGCCGCCGCTCACGGTGATCGCCGACCGCCCACCCTGGTGTTCATCCACGGCACCAACGCCCCGTCGTGGATGTGGTCGGGGCTGATCAACGAACTCACCCTGCGCGGGCACCGGGGCGTGTCCGTCGACCTTCCGGGACACGGCCATGAGGCGTTCATCCCCCGCGCGTACCAGGCCCCGCAGGACCTCGAGGCGCTGGCGACCGAACCGTCGCCGAACGCCAAGTTCACCCTCGACGACTATGTCGAGCGCACTGTGGAGGTGGTACGCCGCGCCCGCCGCCACGGGCCCGTGATCCTTGTCGGCGCCAGCCAGGGCGGCGTCACCGTGAGCAGGGTCGGCAACGCCATCCCCGACCTGCTCGATCGGGTGGTCTATGTCGCGGCGTACTGCTGCGTGGACCTGCCGAGCATCTCCGCTTATCAGACCACGCCGGAGAACAGCGACACCCTGCTGCCCCTGGTGACCCAGGCGCTGGTCGCCGATCCGGCGGTCCTGGGAGTGAGCCGGGTCAACTGGCGCACGGCCGACCCGTCGGTGATCGCCGGCATCAAGGAGTGCCTTGCCGGCGACTTCACCGACGAGGCGGTGACCCGGCTGCTCCATGGCCTCGAGCCGGACGAGCCCGCCGGCATTCCGTTGGCTGAAGCCCGGGGCGAAGCGCAGACCTGGGGCCGGATCCCCCGGACGTATGTGCGCTTCACCCTCGACCGGCTGATTCCGCCGGCGCTGCAGGACCGGTTCATCAATGAGGCCGACCGCCTCACTCCGGACAACCTGACTGACGTGCGAAGCGTCGGGGCGCCCCATGTCGGCCCGTTCGACCGGCCCGAACTGGTGGAGATCTTCTCCGAGCTCGCCGGCCGCTGACCCGGCGCACCACGGCCCTTGCAGGGTCGGTCATGGGGACGAGATGGCGGCGCGCAGGGCCGGGAGGATCTCCGTGGCCAGGCGTTCGGACTGGTGGCGGGGGTTCGGGCCGGCCGGCATGAAGTTCATCGACGTGAAGCCCAGGCGGGCGAATCCGGCGAGCTGGTCGGTCACCTCCTGCGGCGAGCCCGCGACCACCGCGTCCCCATCGGCGCGATCCCCGATGCGGAAGGGGACGTTGTACACGCACTCCACCGCGCGCCCGTGGGACAGGACCCGCTCCCGCATGGCGGCCGCCTGCTCCGGCGGGGCGAAGCCGAGGGACGGGATCCACCCGTCGGCCAGCCGGCCGGTCGCGTCGAGGGCGCGCGTGCCGTACGTGCCGAGCCAGATCGGGATCGGCCCCGCGGGCTTGGGCTCCATGGCGGCCTCGTACGTGTGGTACCGGGCGCCCTCGTACGTGAAGCGAGGCTCCGACCACAGGCCGCGGATGATGTGGATCGCCTCCACCATGCCGTCGACCTTCTCCCGCGGCGTGGGCACCCCCAGCCCGAATGCCCGGAACTCCTCATCCGAGTAACCGCCCCCCAGCCCCAGGATCAACCGGCCGCCGGAGAGCCTGTGCAGGGTCTCGGCCATCTTGGCCACCATCGCGGGCGGGCGGTACGGCACCCCGAGCACCCGCGTGGCCACCCTGATCCGCGACGTGGCGGCGGCGACCCAGGTCAGCATCGTCCATATCTCGTACGACGGCTCGCTCCCGCAGGGATGGTCCGAGGCCGAGACGAAGTCGAACCCCAGCTCCTCGGCCGCCCGCGCCTCCCCCACCGGATCGGCCCCGGGGGCCGCCGAGGTCGAGATGCCCAGTCCGAACATGACCCTCCCCTATCAACAGGTTTACATGTAAACCTAAATCCGAAGTTGGTTACACGTCAACTAAACTCGGCGGGCATGGAGCCGCGCTGGTTGGACGACGCCGAGTTCAGGGCCTGGATCGGGTACCGCAGGATGCGGCTGCTCCTGGACGCGCAGGTCAGCCGGGATCTCATGCACGACTCGGGGCTGTCGGCCCCCGACTACGACGTCCTGTCCGCGCTGACCTCCACTGAGGACCACCGGTGGCGGCTCACCAAGCTGGCCGATCGTATGCTCTGGTCGAAGAGCCGCCTGTCACGGCACATCTCCCGGATGGAGCAGCGGGGGCTGGTCAGGCGGGAGGAGTTCGAGGGCGACGCCCGAGGGGCGATGATCGTGCTGACGGAGGGCGGCCTGCGCGCCATCCAGGAGGCCGCGCCCGCACACGTCGGATCCGTCCGCCGCCACTTCATCGACCTGCTCTCCCCCGAGCAGATCCAGACGCTGGGGACGATCGCCGAGACCGTGCTCACGCACTTGTCCGAGGCCGAGGGCGAGGATCCCGCGAAGGGGTCGTGACGACCGGGCCCCCGGTCCTCAGCTCGAGTCACGATTAAGCGTCAACCCGAGGGATGCGATCAGGGCGATCACCTCGTCGCGGTAGATCCCCGTGGGTTCACGGGTGAGCGTGCGCAGGTGGCCGTAGATCTCCAGGGCAACCAGGCCGTGCATGCGGCCCCACACCCGGATCGTGAGCGCCACCGCGTCCGGCGGCAGGCCCGGGAACGTGGCCTGGATGTCCTCCGCCAGCCCCGGGTCGAAGTCGGACCAGCCGTACTCGCCCTTGTCCGGCCCGCGCCAGGCCGCCGCGACCAGGCCGGTGAGCCCCCGGCAGGCACGGTGCTCGGCCTCCTTCGCCGGGCCGTCCGCCGGGGGCTGGTAGCCGGGGACCGCGTCGCCGTAGATCAGGCGGAAACCCTCCGGGTTGGCCAGGGCCCACTCCCGTACGGTCTCGGCCCAGGCCAGGATGCGGCCGCCCGGATCGTCGGCGGGCACGGCGTCGCGGGCGGCCTCCGCCGCCTCCACGAGCGCGGTGTAGAGGTCGGCGATGAGCGTGGTGACCAGGTCGTCGCGGGTCGCGTAGTAGCTGTAGATCGCGCCGGCGGTCATGCCCATCTCGCGGGCGATGGCGCGTAGCGAGATGGCGTCGGGGCCGCCGGCGGCCATGAGTTTGAGCGCGATCGCCTTGATCTCCGCCGTGGTCTCCGCACGCAGCCGGTCGCGCCTGCTCATCGTCTGATCGCCCACTCTTGACAGTCTACAGAGTTGGACTACTGTTCCGCGTGTAGTGATTGAACGGCGTGTAGAAATCATTCGCCGTATACGAATCCTTCTGAGGAGACCTCCCGTGACGCTTGCCGCC
Organism: Nonomuraea sp. NPDC049784; assembly: GCF_040659615.1. Lineage (NCBI taxonomy): Bacteria > Bacillati > Actinomycetota > Actinomycetes > Streptosporangiales > Streptosporangiaceae > Nonomuraea > Nonomuraea sp. NPDC049784. The sequence goes on along the minus strand of NZ_JBFAMX010000733.1, from coordinate 220 downwards.
TCTCGTGCGCCGACCGACGTGGGCCGTTCCGGGCTCAGGTTGGCGCTCCTGGCGTTCACCCAGCTCATCGTGGCTCTTGACTACAACATCGTTTACGTGGCGCTCCCCGACATCGGAGGGGCCCTGGGATTCAGCACGCGGTCCGTGCAGTGGGTGGTGAGCGCGTACGCCATCGGGCTCGGCGGGCTGCTGCTGCTCGGCGGCCGGGCCGTTGACAAAC
>NZ_JBFAMX010000732.1:0-4520 GCF_040659615.1 Nonomuraea sp. NPDC049784 | reverse complement strand
GTGGGGCGCATCTTCGCCGCGCTCGTCCTGGGCAGGCCAGGCGTGGCCGAGCGGCACCTGGCCAGGGCCGCGGACGTCAGGCACAAGGGACCCGCCACGACCCGGGTGGGCGGCTGGCTGGCGGAGGCGCTCAGGGCCGAGGCGGCAGGGGAGTCGCGCCGCCTGCTGCACGCGTGCCGCGCCGGCCTGGCGCTCATCGAGGAGCATCGCCTCACGTTCGGCTCGTCCGAGTTACGCGCGCTGGCCACGGCCCAGGGCGCGGAGCTGGTCACGCTCGCCCAGCGGCACCTCCTGCGCGCCGGGCGGCCGCGCCGCCTCCTGGCCTGGACGGAGCGGTGGCGGGCCACCGAGCTCGCCGTGCCCGCCGTGTGCCCGCCCGAGGATGACCGGCTCCTCGCCCAGCTCGCCGCCCTGCGGCAGGCCGAGCACCAGCTGGCCCAGGCCCGCCAGGACGGCGCCGCCTCGGCCGCGACCCTCGAGCGTGACAGGAGCCGCCTGGAGTCCCGCGTACGGGCCACGACGCTGCGCACCCGCGGCGGCCGCGAGCGCGGGGAACGCGACGACGACCGGACGGAACGGCTCCTGGCCGCCCTGGGCGAAGGCCGGCTGGTCGAGCTGGTCGCGGTCGACAGCACCCTGCACGTCCTGCTCTGCGGTGACGGCACCGTGCGCCGTCGCACCGTGGGACCGATGGATCGGGCCGTCGCCGAGGTCGAGTTCGCCCGCTCCAGGCTCCGCCGCCTGGCCTACGAACGCCACCCCGACCAGCGCGAGCTCCACGACCTCGGCGCCCGCCTGGAACAGGCGCTCCTCGGCCCGATCGCCGGCGGGCCGCTCGGCGACGCGTGGCCGTTGAGAGGGGAGCCGCTCGTCGTCGTGCCGCCGAGCACCCTGCACACCACCCCCTGGGCCCTGCTGCCCTCCCTGCGCCGCCGGCCGTTCACCGTCGCCCCCTCCGCAGGGGCCTGGCTGCGCGCCAGGGCCGCCCGCCGTCCCGATGGGGGCCGCATCGCCCTCGTACGCGGCCCCGGCGTCCCCCACGCCGACGCCGAGATACGCGAGATCGCCCGCCTGCACGGCGACATCGCCGTCCTGGCAGGCGGTGAGGCCACGGCGCCCGCCGTCCTCGACGCCATCGACGGAAGCCCGCTCGCCCACCTGGCCGCGCACGGCACGTTCAGGGCCGACAGCCCGCTGTTCTCCTCCCTCCACCTCGACGACGGCCCCCTGACCGGCTACGACCTCGAACGCCTGCGCCGCGCACCCCACCACCTCGTCCTGTCCAGCTGCGACTCCGGCCAGATGGCCCCCGTCGGCGCCGACGAGCTGCTGGGCCTGGCGACCGCCCTGCTCCGCCTCGGCACCGCCGGGATCGTCGCCAGCGTCGTCCCTGTGAACGACGAGACCGCCGTGCCTGTCATGGTCGGCCTGCACGACGGCCTGCGCCGCGGGCTGGGCCTCGCCGAGGCGCTGTGCCAGGCCAGGGGCGACGACGTGTCGTTCATAGCCATCGGAGCGGGCTGATCGGCCACGCTGCTGATACCTTGATCGGAAGCGCGCGATCATGAAAGAATTTCCTTACAGATGCATATATCTCAGGGGTATTTGGGGGACGGTCGCCCATGATCCGCGAGTTCATCGAGCGGCCTTAGGATGCCCGACCACGAGCTGGACGAGGCGTTCGAGCTCGGCAGGACGTGCGCGCTGGCCGCTGAGTGCGGCAGAGACCTGCGGCGCTGCGCCCAGATGTACAGGGGGCTGTTCCCCACGGCGGCCTTCAGCGCCGATGATTACAGCGCACTGACCCTCTCCATGGCCTTCAGCGCCCCCTGGGCCACCGCCGCGCGCCTGAAGGTCGCCAACCGGGCCGCTCTGTGGGTCCTGGCCGTGGACCGGCTCGTGGACCACACCGCGACCACCCGCGAGCAGGTGAACCGCCTGACCAGCGAATGCCTGTCCGTCGCCGACGGCGCCGTGCCCCGGTCGGCGGTCACGCGGTTCCTGGCCGACCTGCGCGACGAGCTGGCCACCGTCAAGGAGTTCGACGGCCTGCGGTGGCTCTGGCGCGACCAGCTCGCCAGGATGCTGGCGGGCATGGCCAGGGCGTGGGTGTGGCGCGACACGCGCACCGTCCCCACACTCGACGGCTATCTCGACAACGCCGACAGCCGCGGCTCGTGCTTCGTGGACGTGTCGCACTGGATCTACACGGCCGACGACTGGGCGAAGGCTCACCTGGAGGAGCTGCGGGCGGTGAGTCAACGGGTTCAGCGTTACCTGCACCTGCTCGGCGACGTGGCCTCGTACCGCAGGGACATGAGCTGGGGCGACCTGAACGTGCTGGCGCTCGGTGTCAGCCGCGCCGAGGTGACCGACGCGATGGCCGAGCTGGCGCGCGAGGCGGCCGGCCTCATCGAGCCGGTACGGGCCCGCAGCCTCCGCACGGCCGTCTACCTGCGAAGACAGATCGGATTCAACGCCGGTTTTGTCGGTATTTCGGGCTACGGTCCGGCACGTTAAGGGCGTGTCGGATTCCATGACAAGCTCGCTTGACAGATTGCCGGTTGGTCCGGCGAATAGGGTGCGGCAGGCGACAAACCGTGACATTTAGTTTCTTGTAAAAGATTGCGGCTTGAGTGGAAAATGTGGCGTTGCTATGGTGTCTCGATGCCAGGCATGTGGAGCGACCTTCTCAACACACCTTGACAGGTACCACTGACCACGGCACCTCAGGGGCGGGTTGTGCATGCGCGGGAGATGTACAGGCGGTGCTGAATGCAATTTGGTCGCTCTGACCACTGGCGGCTGCCGACGGCGATCAAGATCTTGGTCGCCGGAGGATTCGGCGCGGGCAAGACCACGATGGTCGGCGCCGTCTCCGAGACCAGGCCGCTGCGTACGGAAGAGGCGCTCACCCAGGTAGGGACCGACATCGACGACCTGTCAGGCGTCGAGAGGAAGCTCACCACCACCGTCGCCATGGACTTCGGGCGCATCACCATCGCCAACGACTACATGCTCTACCTGTTCGGCACGCCCGGCCAGGAACGTTTCTGGTTCGTGTGGGACGAGCTGGCCATGGGCGCGCTGGGCGCCGTCGTGCTGGCCGACACCCGCCGCCTCGACGACTGCTTCCCCGCCGTCGACTATTTCGAGAAGCGCGAGCAGCCGTTCATCGTGGCGCTCAACCACTTCGACGGCACCCGCCAGTTCACCGTGGGCGACGTGCGCTCGGCGATAGGCCTGGAGCCGGAGATCCCCATCGTGCACTGCGACGCCCGCAGGCGCGACTCGGGCAGAGAGGTGCTCATCACGCTGATGGAGCATGCGATGCGCATGGGCGCCTCGCCCGTCGGGACCATGTCGTGACCATGACCGGCTAACCTTTTGGCGATGGAGGAGATCGACCGCCGGATCGTCACGCTGCTGGCACGCGACGGCCGCATGAGCTTCACCGACCTGGCCAGGGAGACCGGGCTGTCGGTCTCAGCGGTGCACCAGCGCGTACGCCGCCTCGAAAAGCGCGGGGTCGTGCGCGGATACGCCGCGATCATCGACCACGACGCGGTGGGGCTGCCGCTGACCGCGTTCGTGTCGATCAAGCCGATCGACCCGGCCGCGCCCGACGACGCCCCCGAGCGGCTGGCCCACCTGACGGCCATCGAGGCGTGCCACAGCGTGGCGGGCGACGAGAGCTACATCCTCAAGGTACGCGTGGCCTCACCGGTGGCGCTGGAGGACCTGCTGCAGCAGATCCGCGCCTCGGCCAACGTCTCGACCCGCACGACGGTCGTGCTGAGCACCCCGTACGAGCACCGCGCCCCCGAGGTGGCCGCCGAGTCCCCCTCCGGCCCGGACGCCTGACCACCCGGATAACTGCGGCACCGGTTCAGTCCAGTCCGCCGCGCTTGACCAGCTGGCCGGCGATGACGTTGCGCTGGATCTCGTTGGTGCCCTCGCCCACGATCATCAGCGGCGCGTCCCGGAAGTAGCGTTCCACGTCGAATTCGGTGGAGTAGCCGTAGCCGCCGTGGATGCGCACGGCGTTGAGCGCGGCTCTCATGGCGACCTCGGAGGCGAACAGCTTCGCCATGCCGGCCCCCATGTCGCAGCGCTGACCGGTTTCGTAACGCTCGGCGGCGTGCAGGATGAGCTGGCGGGCGACGGTGGGCGTGTTCCAGGTCGCGGGCGACGGGCCGGATCTCGCGGTCGACGAAGTCGCGGACCGTGTCGACGACGGCTTGTTCCTCAGAGGTGAGCATGGTCATGCCTTTCTAGGCGGGCAGCGAACCGGCCTGGTCCACGACGACCTGGGCCAGCGCGCGGGCCGCCAGGGCCGGGCGGGCGGCGGGGCGGGTCACGGCGTGCGCCAGCACCCCGTCGATGAGGACGAGCAGCTGGTCGGCGCCGAAGCCGGGAGAGGGGTGGCCCAGGCGGGTCAGCTCGGCCGCGAACAGCTCGTGCAGCCCGTCCTTGTACGCGCGCACCGCCGCGTGCGCCGGATGGCCGGGATCGCCTCC
>NZ_JBFAMX010000731.1:0-4538 GCF_040659615.1 Nonomuraea sp. NPDC049784 | reverse complement strand
CGCCGCGCGGGCCGCGCGTGCGGCGCGGCGGGATCTCGCGCAGGACGCGCGAGATGTGGCTGCTCATGCTGCCCGCCCTGGTGCCGGTGCTGCTGTTCAGCGTCGGCCCGCTGCTGTATGGCATCGGCCTGGCCTTCACCGACGCCCGCAACGTACGCAACCACGACACGAGCTTCGTCGGCCTGGAGAACCTCACCGACCTGCTCGCGGACGGCGACTTCTGGTCCTCGTTCAAGATCGGGGCGATCTGGTCGGTCTCCGTGACCGTGCTGCAGTTCCTGGCCGCGCTAGGGCTGGCGCTGCTGCTCAACCAGAACCTGAGGTTCAGGAGCGTGGCTCGGGTGCTGGCGGTGGTGCCGTGGGCGATGCCGCCCGTGGTCATCGGACTGATGTGGAAACTGGTCTACCACCCCGACGCCGGCATCCTGAACGGCCTGCTGGGCACGGACATCGACTGGCTGGCCGACTTCTCGCTCGCGCTGCCCGCGATCATCGTGGTCGGCGTCTGGACCGGCATGCCGCAGACCACGGTGGTGCTGCTGGCGGGCCTGCAGGGCATCCCGAAGGAGCTGTACGAGGCGGTCGAGGTGGACGGCGCGGGCGCCTGGCGGCGCTTCTGGAACATCACGCTGCCGCAGCTCAGGCCCGTCATCGTGGCGATCACCTCGCTCGACTTCGTGTGGAACATCAACCAGTTCGGCCTGGTGTACGTGCTTACGCAAGGCGGTCCCGGCGGCCATACGCGGCTGCCGATGCTCTTCGCCTACGAGGAGGCGTTCAGATACCGGTTCGCCGGATACGCCTCGATGCTCGGCGTCGCCATGGCGATCGTCGTGCTCGCGGTGCTCGGCATGTACCTGTGGCGGCAGATGAGGGAGGCCAAGTGAGGATCGCCGGACGCATCCTGCAGTACGCCGCGCTGGCCGCGTTCATCGTGTTCCTGGCGTTCCCGCTGGTGTGGCTGCTGTCCACGTCGCTGAAGACGCCGCGGGAGATGGCCCTGGCCGACCCCACGTGGATCCCGCGCGACCCGACGCTGGCCAACTTCGCCGACGCGTTCGGGGAGCAGGACCTGGTCGGGGCGGCGGTGCGCAGCCTGATCGTGGCGCTGTTCAGCAGCGCGATCACGGTGCTGATCTCGTTGCCCGCCGCCTACGCCATGGCCCGCTACCGCGGTCTGATCAACCGGATCGCGACCGGGTGGGTGCTGGTCAGCCAGGTGTTCCCGTTCATCCTGATCATCATCCCGCTCTTCATGATCCTGCGGGACCTGTCGCTGGTGAACACGCTGCCCGGGCTCGTGGTGGTGCACGTGACGTTCACGCTGCCGTTCGCGCTGTGGATGCTGCAGGGGTACGTGCGCTCTGTGCCGCCCGAGCTGGAGGAGGCCGCGGCGGTGGACGGCGCGTCCCGGCTGCGTTCGATCGCCAGCGTGGTCGCGCCGCTGCTGGCACCGGGCGTGGTGGCCACGTTGCTGTTCTCGTTCATCTCGTCGTGGAACGAGTTCCTGTTCGCGCTCGTGATCCTGCAGGACCCCGACGTCATGACGCTCCCGCTCACGCTGGTGAGGTTCACCGGCCCGGAGGGGGTGGCCAGGCTCGGCCCGCTGGCCGCGGCGTCGCTCATGGCGACGATCCCGAGCCTGATCTTCTTCGCAATCATTCAGCGGCGACTGAAGTCCGGCCTGATGGCCGGCGCCGTCAAGGGCTAGGAGGCTCATATGCGAATCAAATCCGCTCTGGCGGCGGCTGCGATCGTCGCGCTCGCCGCCGCGTGCGGCAGTGGCGGAGGCGGCGGCGAATCCTCGTCCCCCTCCAAGAACGAGCCGGTGAAGCTCGACTTCCTCAGCCTGGCCTGGCAGAAGGAGTCCATCGCCGCGAACAAGCAGATCGTGGACGAGTGGAACAAGGCCAACCCGAACATCCAGGTCAACTACGTCCAGGGCAGCTGGGACAACGTCAACGACCAACTCGTCACCCAGTTCGCCGGCGGCACGGCGCCCGACGTCATCCACAACGACTCGCCCGCGCTGTCCGGCTTCGCCTCCGACGGCTACCTGCTCGACATCAAGGACAAGCTGCCGGCCGAGCTCAAGAGCGACATCCCGCAGGCCGCCTGGGACACCGTCACCTTCGACGGCGGCAAGGGCGAGCAGGGCGTGTACGGCGTGCCGTTCCTGCAGGAGTCGCAGGTCATCATCGCCAACAAGAAGCTGCTCGACGCGTCCGGCGTACGCGTCCCGACGTCCGACAACCCCTGGACGTGGGACGAGTTCTCCGCCGCGGCCAAGAAGATGACCAAGGGCGGCGCGTACGGCGTGGCCTGGGCGATGAAGTCGCCGGTCAACAAGACGCTCAACCTGGCGCTCAACTTCGGCGGCACGTTCTTCCAGACGGCCGACGGCAAGACCACGGTCAAGGTCGGGCCCGAGGAGCGCGAGGTGCTCCAGCGCATCCACGACCAGCTCTACAAGGACAAGTCCGCCGACCCGACCGCGCTCGGCCAAGGTACCGCGGACCCGCTGCCCGCCTTCTTCCAGGGCAAGTTCGCGCTGCTGCCCGCTGGCGTGTACCTGCGCCAGCAGGTCGCCGAGCAGGCTCCGGAGAAGTTCGAGTGGGTCACGCTCCCCGCGCCGAAGGGCACGAGCGCCCAGCAGGGAGCGGTCTCGCAGACGCTGTCGATCGCGCAGGACAGCAAGCACGCGGACGAGGCCATGAAGTTCATCGCGTTCTTCCTGAACGGCGCGAACCAGGCCAAGCTCGCCAAGGGTGACTGGCTGCTGCCGACCTCCCAGACGGCCGCCGCCGACCCGGCGATGACCACCAACGAGAACGGCTGGGACGTGGCCACCGCCTCCGCCAAGAACCTCGTCGTGGCGCCGTTCCTCAAGGTGAACGGGTTCGACGAGTGGAAGAGCAAGGTGGCGACGCCCGCGCTGCAGGAGTACTTCGGCAATAAGATCACCCTTGACCAGGCGGCCTCGAAGCTGGTCGAGGACGGCAACAAGGTGTTGGAGCGGTACCAGCGGTGAATTTCCGGGATAAAGCCCGTGGGTGTCTGCTCGGCCTCGCCGCGGGGGACGCCCTCGGAGCCCCGGCCGAGAACCTGCCGCCGTCGGAGATCCGGCGGCGGTGGGGGCGGCTCACCGAGATCGAGGGCGGGGGGACCGATGACACGGAGTACGCCATCTTCGCCGCGTCCCTGCTGGTTCGGCACGGGCACACGCTGACTTACGCCGACGTGGCCGCCGCGTACCGGCAGGAGGTCATCCCGCGGGTCTCCGGGCCCATGCGGGGGGCCGGGTTCTCCGAGCTGGGCACCGTCGAAGCGCTTCGCCGCGGCCTGGAGCCGCCTTTGACCGGGCTGGTGCACTCGCACGGGTGGTCGGACGGGCTCGCCATGCGCGCGGCGCCGTACGGGATCTTCTGCCCGGGGGACCCCTGGGAAGCGGCCCGGCTGGTGGAGCAGGACGGGCTGGTCAGCGGGTCCGGCGAGGGCATCCTGGGCGGCCGCGCGGTCGCCGGGGCGGTCGCGGCCGCGATGGGCGGCTCCTCCCCGGAGGATGCGGTGACGGCCGCCCTGTCGGTGATCCCCGCCGACTCCTGGACGGCCCGCAACATCGCGCGTGCCCGCGCGGTGGGCAAGCCGGGCGCGGACGATGAGGCCGGGCTCGTCGAGGCGTTGCACGAGGCCGTGGTCGTCAAGCATTACCCCTGGACCGACGTGGCACCCGAGGCCGTGGCGCTGGCGCTGGCGGCGGTGCTGGCGGGCGGTGGCGACGTCGAGGCGTCCGTGACGTTCGGGGTGAGCCTGGGCCGGGACGCCGACACGATCGGCGCCATCGCCGGGGCCATCACAGGAGCCATGCGGGGAGAGCACGGCGTGCCCGGGCGCTGGGCGGCCAGGATCGGGCCCGTGACAGGCAAGTGCCTGCCCGTCGTGGCCGGAAAGCACGTGCTGGACGTCGCAGACGAACTGGCGGGAGGACTGTAGATCACGATGTCGGGGGACAGAATCAGAGGGGCCTTCGCCGGGCTCGCCGTCGGTGACGCCGTGGGCTGGCCCGCGGCCAGGCACCGGGCGGCCCTGCACGCCCCCTGGAGCAGGCGACTGCACAGAGAGCTGGACGCGTTCGCCGAGGAGCACAGGGTCACCACGCTGCCGGTCCCGTTCGCGCTCAACCAGCCGACGGCCCCGCTGGCCATCGGACCGTCCGACGACGCCGAGTGGCTCGCCTGGACGGCGCTCACGATCGACCGCCCGAGAGCCGAGGCGTTCGGGGAGCTTCTCGAAGGCGATACGTCTCGGATCCGCGAGGGAGTCAGGGCGCGCATTTCGGTGGCCACCGCGCTGGACAACCTGGCCGAAGGGATCGAGCCGCCCGCGTCCGGGCACGACAACCCGCACCACTTCGACGACGCCGCCGCCGTCAGGGCCGTGGCGTTCGGGGCCCTGGGGAGGGACCCCACACAGGACGCCCAGGTGACGAACGCCTACGACGGCGTCCTGGGCGCCCAGGCCATGGCCGCCGCCGTGGC
>NZ_JBFAMX010000730.1:0-4565 GCF_040659615.1 Nonomuraea sp. NPDC049784 | reverse complement strand
CCGCGCCTGATGTCGCGCACCCGGGGCAGCACCTCCGCCACCACCTGGCCCTGGACCGTGCGCTTGGCCACCGAGTAACCGAACCCGGTCGCCACCAGCGCCTGCGCGAGCGGCACGCCCGTGTTGCAGCGCAGCCGCTCCGCGCCGAGCCAGGAGCCCTCGCCGAGCGCGGCCGTGTAGATCTCGCCGCGCGCCGGCACGTTGACGACACCGGCCACGACCCGGCCGTTCACCTCGACAGCTATCGACACCGCCCAGTCGGGCAGGCCGTACAGGAAGTTGACGGTGCCGTCGATCGGGTCGACGACCCAGCGCACGTCCGATTCGCCGGGCTCCTCCCCGCCTTCCTCGCCGAGGATCCTGTCATCGGGCCTGGCGGCCAGGATGCGCTCGCGGATGAGCTCCTCCGAGGCCGTGTCAAGCGCCGTGACCACGTCGGTGGGGCTGGACTTGGTCTCGACCTCCTCGGACATCGTGGGCCGCTTGGCGAGCAGCATGTCGCCCGCCTCGCGTGCGATGTCCTCGGCCAGTCGCAGGAAATCCGTCATCAGGCCACCGAGTCCGGGCGCTTCCATTCCTGCCCGAGCACGTGCTGGGCGAGGAACGCGAACACGGTCTCGTACCAGGCGACGGCGTTGCCCGGCTTGAGGATCCAGTGGTTCTCGTCGGGGAAGTACAGGAACTTCGACTCGACCTCCGTGCGCTGCAGGTCCCACCAGAGCCGCAGGGCCTCGCCGATCGGCACGCGGTAGTCCTTGTCGCCGTGGATGACGAGCAGCGGGGTGGTGATCTTGCCGAGGGAGTGGTGCGGCGACAGGAGCGTGTACCGCTCGGAGCCGGGCTCGCCGAACTCGCGCTGCCAGTACATGGAGGCGTCGGTGGTGCCGGCGAACTGGTCGAGGTTCCACAGGGACGCGTGGGTGACGATGGCCTTGTAGCGGTCGCTGTGGCCGGCGAGCCAGTTGGCCATGTAGCCGCCGTACGAGCCGCCCATCGCGCCGATGCGCTCGCTGTCGATGTCGTCCCTGGCCAGGGCCACGTCGACGATCGCGTCGAGGTCGGCCTGGGTGCGCGGGCCCCAGTTGCCCCAGCCGCGGTCGATCATCTCCTGTCCGTAGCCGGTGGACAGGCACGGGTCCGGCATGAGTACGGCGTACCCGCGCTGGGTCATGAGCCACACCTGCCAGCGCCACTGCCAGTCGTTCCACGACGCCACAGGGCCGCCGTGGATCCACAGCAGGAACGGCGCGGGCTCGTCGGCGGAGGCGCCCTCGGGCAGCGCGAGCCAGCCGCGGATCGTGGCGCCGTCGTCGGCGGTGGCGGAGATCTCGGTCAGCGTGCCGGGCACCTCGGGGCGCGGCGCGGGCGAGGGCAGGTCGGTGATCTCGCCGGTGGCGACGTCGATCCTGGCCGGGCCGGGCGCGAGGTCGACGGCGCTGCGCAGGGCGTAGACGACGTTGCCGTCGGAGGAGACGTTGAGCCCGGCGTAGGCGGCGTCGTCCTGGGTGAGCCTGGTCGCCTCACCGTCCACAGGAACGCGGAAGATCGGGCGGCGACCCTGGTGGTCGGCCACGATGTAGACGGCCGAGGAGTCCGGAGCCCACTCGATGTCCGCGGGGAACAGATCGGGCGCGTACGCGCGGCCCTCGCCGGTGGCGAGGTCGGCGATCCACAGCTCCATGCGCACCGAGACGTCCAGCCCGGTGAACCGCTCGCGCGAGCAGGCGATCTTGGCGCCGTCGGGCGAGATCGCGATGGGCTGGGTGTAGTCGTAACGGTCCTCGGAGAGCACGGTGCGCCGCTCGCCCGAGGCCACGTCGACGGCCACCAGGTCGGTGCGGTGCTCACCCTTCGGCAGGTAGGTGCGCCAGGTCGTGATGACCGTGGTGCCGTCCGGGGTCAGCTCGAACGCGGCGTCGCGCAGCGCCTCGCCCGCGTCGGGGGTGAGGTCGCGCACGTCCTCCAGGCGGTCGGCGCCGAGCCTGGCGGCGAACAGCCTGGTGCGGCCCGGGCCGAGGTCGTGGTCCCAGTAGCGGACCGGGTAGCCCTCGTGCAGGACGGCGCTGATCCCGGCGTCCTTGCGGGCCTTGCGCTTGCCCTCCTCGGCGGCCTCCTCGCCGTCGAGCACATCAGCGGAGAACACGACGATGTCGCCGACCGTACGGACCGCGCCGATCCCGCCCGGGCGAGTGGCCACCTGGCGGGCCTCACCGCCCGCACGGGGCAGCAGCCAGAGCGAGGGCACCTCGTCGGTGGCGTCCTTGACGGTGGGGTCGGGGCGGGCGGAGGTGAACAGCACGTCGCCGGCGTCCGTGAAGACCGCGGCGGACTCGCCCTTCGCGGAGCGGGTCAGCCGGTACGGCTCGCCGTCGACCGGGATCGCCCAGAGCGCGGTGCCGAAGGACTTGCCGTCGGGGTTGAGTGACTGGACCGTCGAGATCAGCCTGGAGCCGTCGGGCGAGAGGCTCAGCGAGAGAACACGGGGGATGGCCACATAGTCGCGTATGTCATTGAATGCGCTCACTCAATCGAACCTACCGCGCCACAAGGACCGCCCGCACGTGCCCATGGCCTCCACTCCGTGGAGGCGGCTCGGTCGCTGGGGAGCCGCCGCCTTCCCTCGTCACTCCGGTCGCTACGCTCCCTGCGCTCCTCAGTCCAGGCGGCGGCGCGCCCTCGCGCGAATAGAGTTGTCACGTGGGAAGTTACGACGCGTTGCTCGTCCTGTCGTTCGGCGGGCCCGAGGGTCCCGACGACGTGATCCCGTTCCTGGAGAACGTGGTGCGCGGCCGGGGCGTGCCGCGGGAGCGGCTGCTCGAGGTGGCCGAGCACTACCAGGGCTTCGGCGGGGTCAGCCCGATCAACCAGCAGAATCGCGAGCTGGTCGAGGCGCTGCGCCCCCTGGCGGGCGTGCCGGTCTACTGGGGCAACCGCAACTGGCACCCGTTCGGCGAGGACACCGTGCGCCGGATGAAGGACGACGGGATCAGGAAGGCGGCCGTGTTCGCGACGTCGGCGTTCGCGGGCTACTCGAGCTGCCGTCAGTACTACGAGGACATCGCCAGGATCTCCGTCGACGGCGGCCCCGAGCTGGTCAAGATGCGGCACTTCGGCGACCACCCGGGGTTCGTGGCCGCAATGGCCGACCACACGCGGGCGGCGCTGGAGCGGCTCGGCCGCGACGACGCCCGGCTGGTGTTCACCGCCCACAGCATCCCCGTCTCCATGGCCGAGACCGCCGGGCCGTCGGGCGGCCTGTACGAGAGGCAGCTCCGCGGGAGCGCCGAGCTGGTCAGCCAGGCGCTCGGCCGCACCGAGCCGTGGGACCTGGTCTGGCAGTCACGCAGCGGCCCGCCGCAAGTGCCGTGGCTGGAGCCGGACGTCTGCGACTTCCTGCGCAAGACGGACGCCCGCTCGGTCGTGCTGGTGCCGATCGGGTTCGTCTCCGACCACATGGAGGTCGTCTACGACCTCGACACCGAGGCCAGGCAGGTGGCCGCCGAGCTGGGACTGCCCTTGGAGCGGGCGGCGACGGCGGGCACGCACCCACGCTTCGTCCAGATGGTGCGCGAGCTGATGGACGAGCCGGAGCCCGTCCCGTGCGCGCTGACGTGCTGCCCTGCGCCCCGCAGACGTCCTCAGGCGTAGGTCCGCGCGTACCCCTCGGCGATGCCCATGACCTTGTTCACGTAGTCCCACGAGTGGTTGTAGAACCAGATCGCCTTGCGTAACTTCTCGCCGCCTTGGCCCGCGCCGTTGGCGCACAGGTAGTTGGCCGCGCCCGGCACCGCGTCGTACGGGCTCCAGATGTCCGTCTTGCCGTCGCCGTCGCCGTCCACGCCGTAGTGCTTCCACGTCGCGGGCATGAACTGCATGGGCCCGAGCGCGCCCGCGCTGGACGGGCCGTTGTTGCGCCCGTGGCTGCTCTCCACCTGGCCGATGGCCGCCAGCACCGTCCACGACAGCCCCGGGCAGCGGGTGGCCGCGGCCTTGTACAGGTCCAGGTAGCTGCCGGGGCGGCCCACGTTCACTGTGGTCTGCGGCTTCTGCTGCTGCTTGGGGGTGGTAGTACGGTGCGCCGCGTCCAGCATGACGACCTGCGAGCCCTTGCCGAGCAGCTTGCGCACCCCCGCCTCGCTGATCTTGCCGGCTTTGCCGTGCAGCAGCACCGCGACCCCCGGCACAAACCCCAGTGCCCTGCCCAGGTCCGCGCTGACCAGCCCGTCCACGCCCGTGAGCCCGAGCGTGGCCGAGGCCGCGACCCGCAGCCTGGGCCCGCCGTCCACCTGGTACACGGCGCCCAGGATCATCCCGAATTTGCGCATCGAGCCCGCGTCGGCCACCAGTTCTCCCCTGGCCAGCGCGCTCCACACGGCGGGCTGGTCGGCGACCGGCTGCGGCGTCCAGGAGCGGAAGTCGGCGGGATCGACGGCCAGCAGGTTGAGCGCGGTGCCCGACACCTTGACCGCGCCCGCGTCCACCACGATCACCTTCTGCACGTGCGTGAGCGCGCCGAGGGCGAACCTGGTCTTCTTGGCCACGGTGCCCGCGGCGATGGCCAGCAC
>NZ_JBFAMX010000729.1:0-4572 GCF_040659615.1 Nonomuraea sp. NPDC049784 | reverse complement strand
GGCCGCGGCGCATCGCGCTCGGCCGGGCCGGCAGCTTCGGGCTGGTCGGGTTCGGCCCGGCTTTCAACGGGCCCAACTCGTCGACGATCTCCTTCAGCCGGAACGGCGTCAGCCGCCGCGTCTGGGACAGGTGGGCGAACTGGTCCGCATAGGGGGTCCAGGTGGCCGGATCACAAAACAGCGTCGTCCCGGCGGCGTGGGCGGCTCCGTTAAGCGGCAACGCGATCAGATTGCCGAATCGGGCGCCCTTCTTGGAGTGGGTGGGCACGAAGTCCTGGGACGGGATCAGCCGGTCGTAGCTGGACAAGGACATGCCGTCGCGGGCGTCGATCGCCCGCCGCACCAGGGCCATACCCAAGGCGCGGGCCAGCCCGGCCGCCACCGGCGCGGTGAAGAAGATCCACACGTGTGCTCCTTCGCCCGACCGGGAGATCTCCAGCAGAGCCGGCACTCCGGCCTCGGCGCAGCCCCGCAGGTAGGCCTGCGCGTCGCCCTTCCAGCCTGTGCCTCCGGATTTGCCGTCGAAGTCGCACACCAGCAAGTGCGTGGTGTCATCGGGCAGCAGCGGGTACAGCCCGGCGTGCAGTTCCTCTCGCTCAGATGCGGGGCGCCGCAGATGTTTGGTGATGACCTGGTCGGTGAGCGGGAAGAACACTCGCTCGCTCTCCGATTTGTTCTTCTCCCACGGATTCTCCTCAGCCGGACTCCACCCGACTTTGCCATTCCTCCGGTTCACCCACCGCTTGGCGTACACATCCGCCCTGCCGATGAACAACGCCCGGAACAGCGCGATCCTCTCCTGCGGAGAGGACTTGCCGTCCGCGTACGGCAGCCCTTCCGACGACGATTTGGCAGCCTGTCGTGCGAGATCACTGACCGAATGAGGTGTCCTGCCCGGGTCCGCAGGACTGGCCGCGTGCGTGCGAAGCCGTTCGTTGTCCGCTTCCAGTTCAGCGATCTGCTGCAAGGCGACGTCGAGCATGATTCGCAACTCGGCGGGGTCATCCCAGCTATATCCGTAGCCCACCTCACGATGATCGGGAAATCTCCGTTCTGGCGCAGGAGAAACGCAAAACGTCCGGACCTGCCCGATATCTCCCTTTCCGGCGCTGGTCCGAGGGCAGCCGGTCCCGCGAAGTCCGCGCCACCTCGGCGCGCGCTCGATAGCGTTGGCCCGAGGCTTGCCAGACAAGACCCGGTGGCGATGGAGGGATCCGACATGTCGCACGTGTACGACAGCCTGCCCGCCCCGATCGTGGCGGCCTGCGAGCAAGTAATCGAGGCCTACCTCACCGGAGCTGTACCCAGCGCGGACCCGCGTTTGCTGGACACCTCCGAGTCAATGCTCCTCGCCGAATCGGCGGCGCTGGAAGCCGTGGCCATGCTCGCTGAACAACAGAGCTCGACCAGCAACCTGCTGTTCGCTGATCTGCTGGAGGACCCCACCTTCGCGCCTCTGGCTCCCGCCATGCGGCAGATTCTGCACTTCCTGCGCGCTCGACTGGCTGGACAGAACCCTACCCTGCGCCTGGATCCTGCCACTCCCGCACCGACCTTGACCCTGCTGCTCATCGCCGCTCAAGCACTCAGCAGCGCTGCGGCATCCGAGGACGACACCACGGCCTCCGAAAACGACAGCGCCGCCGAGTTGTTCGCTGAGATGAAGACGCGCCTGGCCGGCGAGCCCATGGACAGGCGGGTGCCGGCGGGCGATCTGGCCTTCGGACTGGATGACGCACTCGCTGACCGCGTCGACGACGAGACGTTCCTCCGAGATGGAATCAGGAGAGCCCTCACCGGGACGGTGCCGGTACGGAGGGTCCTGTCGCACACGGCCGGCCACGTGCTTGTGGTCTTGGACCTGGCCGCCAGGCCAGATGTCGAGGACCTGTTCCGGCTCCTTTCGGCAGACCCGCCCTCGGGCGGCGCTGACACCCACGTCCGCTGGCGGATGTTGCCCATGCCCGCCCCGGCGATGAGCCTGTTCCGCCTGGAGATCAACTGGTTGGAACCCGTTCACATCGACCTGGCGATCGCCTTCGACACCGACAACCACGGCAAAGAACTTCGGGCCATCGCCTGCGCAGAGGTTGTCGCACTGTCCTTCGTCGATCCCGCGGACATCCGCAGCGGCCGACACGATCCCGACGCCCCTGTCATCACCGCCTTGATCCCGGCGCACCGGGAGTCACTTACCGATCTCCTCAGCAAACTCGAGCACCAGTAGCGCCGACTGGAGCGGGACTATCTGGCGGCACTGTTGAGAGCACGTCCCGACGTACTGGCCGATCCGAACCGCTTCACACACCCCCATATTCAGGAGCCCTGATGGACTGGCACGAACGTTTGAGCGACCGGCTGGCCGACCCCGATAACGGCCTGCCCTACCAGATGGCTGTTGCCATGGAAGGCCATCCGCTGTCACCCGGCAGACAGCTGTACGCCCTGGCCGACGTCTTGGGCGTTGAACCCGGTGACCTGATGGTCGACCTGCGGAAGCAGAGCGCGGACGAACAGGAAGTCCAGGCAGTTGTGGACCGGCTCGTGGCCACCGTCGAAGCCCGTCTCGGTCTTCCTCCTACCATGCCGTCTCAGTGAGAGTAGGCGACAAGGATGCGATCATCGGGTGTGCTTCCCCGAGTTGGCCCTGCGGCGGGATCGAGTTGATCGACGGCATCCGACCGCGTGGGCAGGCCAGGTGCGTCGCATCCGCATAGGCGGCCGACTTATCACGCTGGCCTGTGCCGCCCAGAGTACGCTGCCGTCTGCTGGCAGAGAAGACGCCCCCGGCGCCTCTCCTCTTCTGTCCGCCGCCGCGAGGCCCCGGCTGCGGCCGCGGACATGTGAATGCCCTGGGTCATCGTGGTTCCGGCCGGTCACGCCAGGCCGCACTCCGTAGTCGCCCGCTCCCACGTTGCGGGCGGCATCCGAAGGCAAGAGACCGTCGCTTCCCCTGACGACACAGCCCGAATCCCCTGCCAGAGCATTGACGGACCCCAGCCCCCGGGGGTGGGCGGCGTTTCGCGAAGGCATTTGCGCGCGCACGCGCGAGGACATGACTTGCGGTTTCACAGGTCGGCTTCGGCGGTCTCCGGGATGCCCGCGTCGGCCAGCAGTCGACGGACGAGTTCAGGGTTGGGAGCCAAGCCGGGGAACCGGGCGATCAGGGACGAGGCGTAGGTGTAGTCGTAGCCTGCCGCGATGAGCAGTTCAACGGCGGTGGACTCGTCGTCAGCGGGCACGAGGTTCATCAGGAGCAGCGCCGTGGGGTCTGGGGGGAGTAGTTGGGAGCGGTCAACGTCGCCCCATGGGTCTTGCCCAAGTCCGGCGACCCGCAGGAACGCGAGTGCCTCCTCGGCATCCTCCGCGAGGTTCACGATGTCCTCGACCGTCATGGCGCCACCTCCTATCTGCCGCCGGAACGTCCGCGTCCAGTGTCGGTCAATGCGCTTGAACGGCAGCGTGGTCCCACGCCGTCGTCGACCCTGTCTTTGCCAGTGGTGGTTGGAAGCGTCGCCCTTATGCCCCCATCGCAGCGAGCCGTCCCGGCGTGGGCCGACCTCAACGACCGCCAGCGCACGTACATGACGGTTCTACAGCCGTGACCAGGAGGCTGAGCGGTTTTGGGCGGGGGGCGTGGGAGCGGGGCGAGACCAAGCCGCCGGCCAGCGTGTGGCGGTGGCTGGAGTACGGGCCGGTCGATAACCCGTTGGCAGACCGCGGCCGGCTGCAGGTGCACCTGGAGGCGCGCGGCATACGTGACCCCGGCTCGGGGTCCACGCTGAAGACGTTGGAGGAGCGAGGCCTGATCGAGACCCGGCAGAAGCCCGCGATGATCGGCTACAAGGTCGAGGTGAAACTGACCACGCTCGGCCACGTGCTCGCCGCCCAGCCGCCATCTCCGGACGCCCGGCCCTTAAGGAGGCTCCAGCCCCACCATGTCGACCCAGCGACAGCCCCGAACAGTGGAGTCCCGCACGCCACGACGTCCTCGATCCCCGGGTCCACTGTGGGGCGAAATGCCTCTGCCGAAAGGAGGTGACGGGCGCCATGACGCGACCAGCATGGTCCGGGCACCGGCGGGCGAGGTGACCGCCAGGATTGACGTTGCTAGCCTAGCTGACTATGAAACTTGACGGAAAGTCAGAGAACGAGTCGGATCAGAGTGGCAGCAAAACAGCTGCCAAACACGGCGTGCGGGTAGAAGTCTGGCCTCTCATGGCCGACGAGGACGGAATCTGGCTGATCAGCGGACTCAACGCATGGCGCACAGGCGACATCAACTGCCAACCCCATCCCGCCGTGCAGCGATTACTGTCCAGCCATGGCGTGAACGACCTCGTCCGGCTCCTGCACTCGACCAGCTGGCGGCCCATCGACGGCGCGGTCGTCCTGACCTACATCGCCGTGCTCGATCACCAGCACGAGCCGCTCCCATCCAGGTGGCCAGCCTCTCTTGCGATCACTCACGCCTGGGCCATGACCGTCTACGACGTGGCCATGGACGAGGTCAAGCCGTCCACCTGGGAGATAACCAAGGTCGCCCTCTACAAGGGCAGGCGGCGCGAGCCC
>NZ_JBFAMX010000728.1:0-4574 GCF_040659615.1 Nonomuraea sp. NPDC049784 | reverse complement strand
CCTGCCAGCCGGACAGGTAGATCGCCTTCAGACCCGCCTTCACCTGCTGGACCGCCTGGTTGCCGGTCAGCGCACCGAGGGCGTTCACGTAGTCCTCGATGTGCAGCAGGTCCCACAGCCGCTCGGCACCCAGCCGGGCCAGCGTGTGCTCCTCCTGCACACTGCCGCGCAACCTGATCACGTCTTCGGCGCGGTACGTGCGCTCGACGCCCTCCCAGCGAGGGTCGTTGTCCCATTCGTCCTGCAGCTGCTCAGCAGCTCCCTTGAGGCGATCGATCATTGTTCGCTCCTTTTCGTCCCCTGGGGCTCACGCCGAGTCTGTGCCCCGGCAGGGCCGGTCAATAGTCGATGGCTGGGAGAAGAATCGTGTAAGTTTCCCAAACAGGCATTACTCGCGGGTATTCAGCTGTGAAGAAATCCATAGTTTTCCCGTTGGCCTAGACCAATCCGAGTGACGCACCCCCTGTCTCGGGGGTCGGCGTGGAGGCTAGAAAAAGGGCCGATTTTCTGCCTAAGATGCCTGCATGGCGCCCTTGCTAGGTGAAGAACCGCTGTCTTTGACGCAGGAGCTTGATCTGATCGCGTTTGGTCAGCGCCTACGCCACCTGCGCAAACAGCGCGGCCTCACCCTGTCGGACCTCGGCTCGCGCGTCAGCAGAGCGCCCAGCCAGCTGTCGCTGCTGGAGAACGGCAAGCGCGAGCCCAAGCTCTCGCTGCTCAAGGCGCTGGCCGCCGCCCTGGGCGTGCCCGTCGAGGAACTGCTGCGCCGCCAGGCGCCCAACCGCCGCGCCCAGCTCGAGATCGCGCTGGAGGAGGCGCAGCGCGACCCCATCTACGCCGGGCTCGGGCTGCCGCGCCTGAAGGTCTCCGCGCGCGTGCCGAACGACGTGCTCGAACACCTCCTCGGCTTGTACGGCGAGCTGCGTGCCAGGCAGGCCCGCGGCACCGCCACCCCGGAGGAGGCCAGGGCCGCCAACGCCGAGCTGCGGCGCAGGCAGCGTGAGGTGGGCAACTACTTCGGCGAGATCGAGCAGGACGCCGCCAAGGCGCTCGACGCGGTCGGCTACCGCACGGGTGCCCTCTCGCAGAGCACGATCCAGAGCCTGGTCACGCATTTCGGCTATACCGTGCACACCGCGCAAGATCTGCCCCGGTCCGTACGTTCCATCACAGACCTTCGCAACCGCCGCATCTACGTCAAACACGAGCAGCTCGGCATGCACACCCCGCGCACGATCCTGCTCCAGACCCTCGGCCACCTCGCGCTCGGCCACGGCAAGCCGCGTGACTTCGCCGACTTCCTGCGCCAGCGCACCGAGGCGAACTACTTCGCCGCCGCCGTCCTCGTCCCCGAGCGGGCCGCCGCGCCCTACCTCCAGGAGGCCAAGGCCGACCGGGCGCTGTCGGTGGAGGACCTGCGGGACGTGTTCGCGGTCTCGTACGAGATGGCCGCCCACCGCTTCACCAACCTCGCCACCCACCACCTCGGCCTCGTCTGCCACTTTGTGCGCAACGACGCCGGTGGCACCATCTACAAGGCGTACGAGAACGACGGCATCGTCTTCCCGGCCGACGAGCAGGGGGCCATCGAGGGGCAGCGGATGTGCCTGCAGTGGTCGGGGCGGCAGGTGTTCGCCTCGCCCGATCGGTTCTCGGTGTACTACCAGTACTCCGACTCGCCCACCGGGACCTATTTCTGCGTGGCGCACGTGGATCCGTCGCGCGAGCGGGACTTCGCCATCACGCTGGGGGTGCCGTACAAGGAGTCACGCTGGTTCAGGGGCCGTGAGACCACCAACCGCACCAGGTCCAACTGCCCCAACGGTGACTGCTGCCGCCGCCCGCCCGCTGACCTGGCCGAACGCTGGGAGGGGTACGCCTGGCCGTCCGCCCGCGCCAACTCCCACGTCCTGGCCGCGCTGCCGCCGGGCTCGTTCCCGGGGGTGGACGAGGCCGACGTGTATACGTTCCTGGAGCGGCACGCCACCACCGCATAAGCTGATATGTGGGACACGGGGGGAGGTGTCGCATGCTCTCTGAAGTGCGAAGATGGTTGCGGCGCCGTACTTCGTCCGCCGCGGACTGGCCGCTCCGGGACCTGAAGGCCGCCAAGGGGAAGACCACGGTGAGCGTGGTGCTTCCGGCCCGCGACGAGCGGGAGACCGTGGGCGAGATCGTCAGGGTGATCCGGCGGGAGCTGGCCGGGCTCATTGACGAGATCGTGGTGATCGACTCGCGTTCCTCCGACGACACGGCGCTCGTGGCCGCGCGGGCGGGGGCCTGCGTGCATGCCCAGGACGAGATCCTGCCGCAGCTCGTGCCGCTGGACGGCAAGGGTGAGGCACTGTGGAAGTCGCTGGCGGTGACCTCAGGGGACGTGCTGGTGTTTGCCGACGCAGATATCCGGAAATTTCGTGCTTCCCTGATATTTGGCCTGCTCGGGCCCCTCCTCGCGGACCCCACCGTGGTGTACTCGAAGGGCTGCTATGACCGGCCGTTGAACGGCATCTCCAACGGAGGCGGCCGCGTCACGGAGCTCGTGGCCCGCCCCCTGATCAACCTCCACTGGCCCCAACTGGCCGGCTTCGTCCAGCCCCTGGCCGGTGAGTACGCCGGCCGCCGCTCGGCCCTGGAACGGGTGCCGTTCCTCACCGGGTACGGAGTGGAGCTCGGGCTGCTGATCGATCTGCTGGAGCTGGCCGGGCTGGACGCGCTCGCGCAGGTGGACCTGGGGTCGCGCGAGCACTCCCCACAGTCGACCGAGGCGCTCGGGGGGATGGCGTCCCAGATCATGCTGGCTGCCTGGTCGCGGTTGCGACGGCAGGGCAAGATCCATTCGTGCCATGAGCCTTCGGTACGGTTGACGCAGTTCCGCAGGGGGTTGGACGGGCACGACGTGCTGCTCCGCGACATCGGGATAGGCGAACGCCCACCCATGATCACCCTGACCACGTAACGCCGGGCTCCCCCGCGCATCTCCTCGCCGATGTGGCGTCCACGCGACTGTGCGGCTCGCCGTTACTTGAAGCCGGCCGCCACGATCTCGGCGATCTGGTCCCGCATGGCCTCGTGGTCGTCCGCGGCGTCGCCCAGGATGATACGCCCGAGCTGCGGCATCATCGACGGGAACAACGCCAGCCCCGTCAGCAGGAACACCATCCGCGCCACCCCCGCAGAGGGCTCCACCCCCAGCCCCTCCGCCAGCGAACGGGTCTTGCGGGCGCAGCGCTCCACCCGCGCCTCCTGCCCAGGCAGCAGGTCCGGACCGCGGTAGTTGAGCGCCTCCCACATCAGCAGCCGCACCAGCTCGGGATGGGTGTGGTAGTAGTCCGTCAGCTTGGCCACGTAGTCCGCTGGATCGCCGCCGGGGAGGGCGATCTGCCTGGTCAGGTCGTCGAGCGCCTCCGTGATAACGGCGTCGAACAGCTTCTCCTTGCTGCCGAAATGTCCGTAGATGCGTTCCTTGTTAACGCCGGCGCGCTCGGCGATGCGATCCACGCGGGCGCCCGCCACGCCGTACGCGGCGAACTCCTCCCGCGCGGCCTCCAGCAGGGCGGCGCGCGTGGCGGCGGTCGAGACCTTGGATGCCATGCCGCCCATGATAGCCACCAACCAGTTGGTTGCAATCCAACTGTCTAGTTGACATCCAACTAGTTGGTTGGCTACCGTCCCGGCACATGGCAACAACCACTCCTTGCGCACCGCCCCACCTCGCGGCGACCACACCGGCCCGCGCCCCGTTCGGGCGCACGATGACGGCGTTCACCCTCACCGCCGTGCTGGTCAGCGGCCAGTTGTACGTCGTGATCCCGCTCCTGCACGACATGGCCACCGGCTGGGAGTCCTCGCCGGGCGGGCTGACCTGGCTGGTGACCGCGTTCGGCATCGGGTACGGCGCCGGCTTCCTGGTGTTCGGCCCGCTGTCCGACCGCTACGGGCGTCGCAGGTTGCTGATGATCGGACTGCCGCTGGCCGCGGTCACCTCGGCGGCGGTGGCGTTGAGCCCGTCCCCCGAGGTGGCGTTCGTGTTGCGGGCCGTGCAGGGGCTGGCGGTGGCGATGTTCCCGCCCGCGGGCATGGCGTACCTGGCGGAACGGGTCGAGCCGCGCCGGCGGGTGGTCGCGATCGCGGCGGTGACCGGCGCGTTCCTCGCCTCGGCCGTGGTGCTCCAGGTCGCCGCCCAATTGATGGTGAACACGATCGGCTGGCGCGGGCTCTTCCTGCTGTCGGCGGCCGGTTTCCTGCTGGCTTTCCTGGGCGTGCGGGCGATCATGCTGCCCGACCTGCAGCGCGAGGGCTCCGGCTCGCTGCTGTCGGTCTATCGGGCGGTGCCGGGACTGCTGTTCCATCGCGTTCTCGGGCTCCGGTACATCGCCACGATCATGTTGATGGTGGGCTTCGTGGCCGTTTACACCGGTTTGCAGATCTATGGTGTGACGTCGTCCTCCGATCTGCTCACGCTCCGTACGGCCGGACTCCCCTCGATCGTCCTGGTGCCCCTCCTCATGCCCTGGCTGGCCCGGATCCCCACGACGATCAGGGCCGCGGCGTTCCTGGCGGCCGGTGGCCTCGCG
>NZ_JBFAMX010000727.1:0-4578 GCF_040659615.1 Nonomuraea sp. NPDC049784 | reverse complement strand
GGCGAGCGTACGGGCCTCGTCGAGCAGCTCCGTGAAGCGCCATGCGTCCACCGCCCCCGGCGGTAGCCGCAGTGCGTAGCCGGGCGACGCGCTCACCAGCAGGCGGGCCGGGGTCCGCGGCGGGCGGCCGGGTTCCAGCAGGCGGCGCAGGTTGGACACGTACGCCTGCAAGGACGCCAGGGCGCGCGACGGCGGTTCGCCGCGCCACAGGTCCTCGACCATCCGGTCGACCGGCACCACCTGCCTGCGCGCTGCGACCAGCAGGGCCAGCACGCCGCGCTGCCGCGGTCCGCCGAGGGGAACGGGCTCGCCGCCGGCCTCGGCCGCGAACGAGCCCAATACCCGGATCAAGACCATGACGTGGCACATCGTACGCCCGGCCGCTTCAAGCGTTCCAAGTCGGCTCCAAATGCCTTCCAAACCCCCGGGAGCAGTCTTGAGCACGCCGAACAGATGAAGGGCAGGAACAGATGAGCGTCAACACCCAGGACATGGAGATCGTCCACCGCGCCTTCCGCCGCGAGTCGCGGCTGCTGATGGAGCTCGTCGCGGCGGTCGCCCCGGGCGACACCGCTCGCGCCAAGGTGATCGCGGGCCACTTCAGCGACTACCGGCTGGGACTGAAGAACCACCACGAGGGCGAGGACGAGCTGCTGTGGCCGCCGCTCCTGTCCCGGGTCGATCTGGAGGCGGACATCGTCCTGCGCATGCAGGCCCAGCACGGGCGCGTTGAGGCCAGCCTGACCAGGCTGGACGCCGCAGTCCCGGCATGGGAGGCCACCGCCGGAGCCGACGAGCGCGACACCCTCGTGGCGGCCCTCGCCGAACACCGGGCGGTCCTGCTCGAACACCTCGACGACGAGGAGGCCACCCTCCTTCCGCTTGCGGCCAAGCACATCACCGAAAAGGAATGGGCCTCCCTGGGCGACCACCTGGTGGCCAACACGCCCAAGCTCACCCTGCTCACTCTCTTCGGCCTCGTCCTGGAGGACGCGAACCCGGCCGAGCGCGCCACGCTCCTGTCAGCCCTTCCCGCTCCGGTACGCGGCATCTGGCACGTCATCGGCCGCCCCCGCTACGCCCGCCACATCAGCCGCGTCCGCGCGGCCTGACCAGACCCCAGACCCCACGCACGACTCACCAAGCTCACCGAAGACTCGCAAGGAGAAGAGCAATGTCGCTGAAGAAGATCAACACCGTCATGGCCGCCGCCTTCATCCTCTTCATCCTCTGGTTCGGGGTGGAGTTCATCCTGAGCCCGGAGACGGTGGCGCCGGGCTTCGGCCTGCCGAGCTGGCCGTCCGGCGACGGCGACGGCTTCCTGATCATCAAGGGAATCCGCGACGTCGTCTTGGCCCTGGTCCTGGGCATCCTGCTGGTGACGGGCCACCGCCGGGCGCTGAGCTGGGTGCTGGTGGTGGAGGCCCTCGCCGCGTACGGCGACATGACCACCGTGCTGGCCCACCACGGCTCCGTGGCCACCGCGCTCGGCGTCCACGGCCTGACCGCGACGCTGATCGTGGTCAACGGCCTGCTGATGATGCGCGAGACCCGCAAGGTCGCGGCCGCTCCGGCGACGCCCGCCCCGCAGCCCGCCTGATGCCATCCGCCCCGCCGAGGGCCAATCGGGGATTGAGGGGACAACTCATGCTCAGCAACATCGCCACCGTGCTCGCCGGACTGATCGGCGCGGGCATCATCTTCATGGGCGCCCGCGCCTTCTGGGCACCACAGGCCGCGGTCGGCTTCGGCATCCCCGACACACCGACCGAGGACCCCAGCTTCCACGCCTGGCTATCCGTCAAGGGCGTGCGCGACATCGCCTCAGGGCTGTTCATCTTCATCCTGCTGGCCGGCGGGACAACCCACCTGCTGGGCTGGTTCCTGCTGGCCGCCAGCGCCATACCCGTCGGCGACGCGGTGATCGTGCTGCGCAGCAACGGGCCCAAGACGGCTGCCTACGGCATCCACGGCGCCACCGCCGTGGTGATGCTGGCGATCAGTGTGCTCCTGCTTGTCGCGTAAACCGCGGGGTCCGGCAGGTGCATTTCCGAGAACTTGAAGAGGGAGACGACTATGACGATCAACGATGTGCGCGGTGTCCTCAAGGGGCGCGTGCTCCTGCCTGATGACGACGGCTTCGAACAGGCGGCCACTGCGTGGAACCTCACCGTCAGGCAGCCGGTCGCGGCTGTGGTGGAGGCCGCGGATGCCGGTGACGTGGCGGCGCTCGTGCGTTACGCGCGGCGGGCGGGTATGACGGTGACCGCGCAGCCGAGCGGGCATGGCGCCTCCGGTGATGTGGAAGGCATGATCCTGCTGCGTACCGGCCTGCTGAACGAGGTGGAGGTACGCGCGGAGGAGCGCGTGGTCCGGGTGGGCGCGGGCGTGACGTGGGGGCAGGTGCTGGCGGCGGCCGGTCCGCTGGGTCTGACCGGCCTGTCCGGCAGCGCGCCGGGGGTCAGCGTGACCGGCTACACCCTGGGCGGTGGGGTCGGCTGGTTCAGCCGCAAGTACGGCTTTGCCTCCGACAGTGTGCGGGCTATCGACATCGTGGACGCCGATGGCGAGCCGGGCCGGGTGAGCGCCGAGTCCGATCCCGAGCTGTTCTGGGCACTGCGCGGCGGTGGCGGGGACTTCGCGGTGGTGACCGCCCTCGAACTCGAGCTGTATCCCGTGCCAGTCGTGTACGGCGGGCGCGTGATCTGGCCGGAGCACCGGACCAGGGAGGTGTACGACGCGTTCCTGGAGATCACCGCCGAGGCGCCGCGTGAACTCAGTGTCTGGATCAACCGGCTCCAGCCCCCCGGCGCGTCGCCGATGGTCACGCTGGATCTGGCCTACCTGGGTGAGGCGGCACATGGGGAGGACCTGCTGGCGCGCCTCGACAAGATCGAGGGCGCGATCTCCGACAGCCGCGGCGTCGTCCCGGTTGCCGACCTGGGTGACATCACCGCCGAGCCCACCGACCCGGCCCCCTCCATCGCTCGTGCGGAGCTGCTCACCGGCCTGGACGCGGACGCGGTGGAGCTCCTGCTCGCCAAGCCGGTCGAACCGCTCATCAACGTGCAGATCAGGCACCTGGGCGGAGCTCTCGCCGAGCTGGGCGGCGGAGCCGGCGCGAGCGGCGCGGTGGCTGAGCCGTACCTGCTGGGCCTGCTGGGTCTCGGCCTGCCGCACGCGGCCGATGCGACGCGCGCCAAGCAGGCCGAGGTCGTGGCCGACCTGGAGGCCTACATCAGCGGCCGCAAGCCGTACACCGTGCTGTCCCCCGGTGACACGGCGGCGAAGTCCTTCTCCGCCAGCGCGCTCGCGCGGCTGCGGGAGATCAAGCGGGCCCGTGACCCGCACAACGTGTTCCGCGCGAACTACCCGGTGCTCGGATAGATCGGTTCCCAGCAGGTCACGGCCCCTCCGCCCACCGGGGCGGCGGGGCCGCACCGAACCCGCGTGACAGATGTCGCCGCGAGCACTGTGAAGGGCAACACCCTGTCCGGAGACATCGCCTGGTCAGAGGAACCAGACCGGGTGATCGAAGCCCGCCCGCCAGGGTGACGGTCAGATCTCGTTGTCACGGTCGTCCATAGAACGACACAATTCAGAACTAGTCCGAGGACGCCGAGCTGGTTCTCAAGATGCGCACCCGCGAGGGCATGGCCATCGCCCGCTCCCGCGGCAAACTCAAGGGCCGCCAGCCCAAACTCACCGCACGCCAGCAAGCCGAGCTGGTGTGGATGCACTCCACCGGCGACTACACCATCGCCGAACTGATGGAGGTGTTCTCCATCGGACGCGCCACCGTCTACCGCGTCCTCGATCGCGCCGCCAACGCCACCACGGAACGAGCATGAGCGCTTTCGACCCGGACGCCGACCTGTCCGGTGACGTCGCCTTCCGCTTGGTGACCGCTTCCTTCGTTCGGCTGTTCTGGCGACATGCCCTGCTGGAGCAGACCATCGACTGGCTGCTCGACCACGGCTACCAGGTGGTCCGCCTGGACGCCTTCGCATGGACCCGCGAGGAGGACCTCCACACGGCGATCGCGCGGGCGCTGGAGTTCCCGAACTACTACGGCAGAAACCTCGACGCCCTCAACGACTGCCTGAGCGATGTCTCGGCGTTCGAGTACGGCGCCCGCCGAGACGCGGGCGGCCAGCTCGCGCAGATGCCCGCGCTCGTCATCGTCCAGCTTCAGGGCACGCGCGAGGGTGTCGACAACGCTTGGGCTGGTACCGGATTTCCTTGCCCCGTTCGAATTGGAGGTTGGCGGGCCCCGATCATCGGCGGGTCAGGCGTCGCGGCTGCGTAGCAGGTAGGTGGCGGCCAGGAAGACCGCGGCGATCCAGAGGCAGTAGACGAGGAAGCCCGTCCAGGGCGAGAGCATGCCGGGCTCAGGCACCACCACGGCGATCTGCGAGCCCGCGTTGGGCGGGAAGTACGTGCTCACGGCCCTGCTCCACGAGCTGGGGAGGATGCCGACCAACGGGGGCAGGACGAACAGGACGGCCACCGTGGCGACGATCGCGCCCGCGGTGTGCCGGATCAGTGTGCCGATGCCCAGCCCCAGCAGCCCGGTGG
>NZ_JBFAMX010000726.1:0-4585 GCF_040659615.1 Nonomuraea sp. NPDC049784 | reverse complement strand
GTCCGCGAGCAGGCCGGGAGCCTCAGCGACGCCCGCGGCGGTGACGAGGTCACCCTCACGTGGCGCGTCGCCGACTCCGTCCTGCTGCCCGACTCACCCGATGTGGAGGCTGTACTAACGTGAAAGGCATCCCGCTGACCAGGGACTTCGCCAACGGCGGGGTTTCCTTCTGGTACCGGCAGATCGGCCTGCCTGACCGGCGTCCCCCGCTGCCCGGGCCGCGCTCGTACGACGTGGCCATCGTCGGCGGCGGCTACACCGGCCTGTGGACCGCGTACTACCTGAAGCAGGCCGAGCCCGGGCTGCGGATCGCGATCCTGGAGAAGGAGTTCGCCGGGTTCGGGGCGTCGGGGCGGAACGGCGGCTGGCTGTCGGCGGAGTTCGCCGGATCGCGCAAGCGGCACGCCAAGGCGCGCGGGCGGCAGGCCATGATTGACCTGCAGCACGCCATGTTCCAGTCCGTGGACGAGGTCATCGAGGTGACCCGCAAGGAGGGCATCGACGCCGACATCCACAAGGGCGGGCTCATCCACGTCGCGACGAACCCGGCCCAGCGGCGCAGGCTCCGCGAGGAGCTCGACGACCTGCGTACGTGGGGGTACGGCGAGGAAGACCTGCGCCTGATGGACCGCGACGAGCAGCGCGAGCGCATGCAGGTGGCGGGCACGCTCGAGGCCACCTACTCGCCGCACTGCGCCCGCATCCAGCCCGCCAAGCTGGCCGTCGGCCTGGCCGAGGCGGTGGCCCGGCTGGGCGTGGACATCTTCGAGGACACGACGGTGACGGAGATCCGGCCGCGGCGGGACGGCGCCCAGGCGGCGGCGATCACCACGCGCGGGGAGGTCTCGGCCGACTACGTCATCCGCGCCACCGAGGGCTTCACCGCCTCGCTGGCCGGGCAGCACCGGCAGTGGCTGCCGATGAACAGTTCCATGATCGTCACCGAGCCGCTGCCCGCCGAGGTGTGGAAGCACATCGGGTGGTCGGGCAACGAGCTGCTCGGAGACGAGGCGCACGCCTACATCTACGCGCAGCGCACCGCCGACGACCGCATCGCGATCGGCGGGCGGGGCGTGCCTTACCGGTACGGCTCGCGTACCGACGTCCGGGGCGCCACGCAGCCGCAGACGGTGGCGCTGCTCTGGCGGATGCTGGTGAAGCTCTTCCCCGCGGCGGCGGACGCGCGGATCCAGCACTCCTGGTGCGGGGTGCTGGGCGTGCCGCGCGACTGGTGCTCGACGGTCCACCTGGACCACGCGTCGGGGCTCGGCTGGGCGGGCGGCTACGTGGGCAGCGGCGTCACGACCACCAACCTGGCCGGGCGCACGCTCCGCGACCTGGTGCTGCGCCAGGACACGGAGCTCACGGCCCTGCCCTGGGTGGGCCGTCAGGTGCGTCAGTGGGAGCCGGAGCCGCTGCGGTGGACGGGGGTTCAGCTCATCTACGCGCTGTTCCGGACCGCCGACCGCCAGGAGAACGACCACGGCACCACCACCTCGCCGTACGCCCGCCTGGCGAACCTGATCTCGGGCCGCTGAGCCGCGTCACGGGATGACGAGGCGCTCCTGCTCGGTGGGCGGTGTCCCGCCGTACCAGGGCAGGGGCTTGCCGAAGCGGACCAGCTCTCCGTACAGGGCGGGGTCGGCGCCCTCGGCGAGCACCAGGTCGAGCACTGCCCGCGCGGCCTGGGCCGGTGTCTGGGCGTGGCCGTACTCGCTGAACCAGGGCCGGGAGGCCCGGGTGTCGACCATGCCGGGGCAGACGGAGGCGATCATCGTGCCGGTGGCGAGGTCGCGCTCGCGGCGTTCGGCCGCGACGGCGCGCACGGCGGCCACCTGCGCCACCTTGGAGGGCACGTTCAGCCAGTGTGGCCAGCCGGCTTCGTCGAGTGTCCCGGCGTGGATGGCGCTGCGCCAGGACTCGACGGCCCGCTCGACCTGGTCGAGGGAGGCGCCGTCGAACAAGTGGTGCAGCCGTGGGTTCAGGTGTCCGAGGGTGCCCAGGGTGCTGGCCACGACGATGAGCCGCCCGCCGGGCCTCAGTATCGGGCCGTACGAGCGCAGGATCGTGTGGGTGGCGACGTTGGCGACGTCGATGAACTCGTCGGCCTGCTCGGCCTGCGACCTGTCAGGGGCGTTCGGGGCGATGGCGTTGGAGATCACCACGTCCACCCCGCCGTGGCGCTCGCGCAGCTCATCGGCCAGCCCGGCCACGGCGCCGGCGTCGGAGACGTCGAGGACCCGGCCCTCCACCCGGCTGCGCGTGCCGGATGATCGCGTGACCTCTCGGGCGGCGTCCGAGACCCGCTGGGCGTCGCGGCCGGTGAGCAGTACCAGGTCGTCCGGGGCCATCCGAGCGGCCAGCCCTTCGGCGAGGGCGCGGCCGAGGCCCTGGTTCGCCCCCGTCACCAGGGCGATGCGTGGATCGTTCATGCCGCCACGCTAGGAGCCGCCTCGGCCATGAGTCCAACGAAAGTTACGCACACCTGGTATGCGTAGACGTCATGGACTTCAGCGACGTGTCGCTGACCGCGCTGCGGGTCTTCCGCGCCGTGGCCGAGCAGGGCACCTTCACCGCCGCCGCGAGCGCGCTCGGCTACACCCAGTCGGCGGTGTCCCGGCAGATCTCCTCGATAGAACGGGCCGCGGGCGCTGACCTGCTGGAGAGGCGGCGCGACGGCGCACGGCTGACCGCCGCCGGCCGCATCGTGCTGCGCCGGGCCACCATCGTGCTGGACCAGATCGACGCGACCGCGCGGGAGCTGTCCGGCCTGCCGGCGCAGGCCGGGGTCGTACGGGTGGGCTGGTTTCCCAGCGCGGGCGCCGTGCTGCTGGCCAGGGCCCTTGCCGCGCTGCGCCGCACGGACCCCGCCATCACGGTCGTCACCCGGGAAGGAAGCACCCCTGCGCTCGTCCGCGCGCTGCGGGCCGGCAGCCTGGACCTTGCCCTGCTGGCGTCGGCGCCGCCGTTCCGCCCGCCGGACGCGGAGTCGCCGCCGCTGGCCCTCCAGACGCTCGCCGAGCGGGGTCTGCGCCTCGCGGTGCCGGCCGCCCATCCGCTCGCCCACGGCGACTACGTCGACGTGGCCGACTTGCGCGGGCAGCGCTGGATCGCCGGCCCCGCGGGTGACGACCTGCTGATGGGGGTTTGGCCCGGTCTGGACGAGAAGCCCGAGATCGCCCATACCGCCCGCGACTGGCTCGCCAAGCTTCACCTCGTCGCGGCCGGCTGCGGGCTGACCACTGTGTCCGCCCTGCTGGTCCCGGCCGCGCCGCCGGGCGTACGCATCCTGCCGGTGAGGGGCGGCCCGCAGGAGCACCGCCGCCTGCTCCTCGCCCGCCTGCCGCACCCGCCGACGGAGCCGGTCGCCCGCGTCGCGGACGCCCTGCGCACCGCCGCCCTCGACACCGACACACCGCCGTGACCACTGCGACCCAAGCCGCGGGAGTCACCTTGCCGACCCGTGCAGGAAGTCGAGTGTGAGCGGCGGCGCCGGCGGCAGGGGCTCGGCGTGCTCGGCCCGGAAGGACTGCAGCAGGTACGCCACCAGCCGCCGCGACGCCGCCGCCGCGGCCTCGCTCGTTCCGGTGGCGACGCCGCAGTTGGCCTTGAGCAGCAGCGTCAGATCGGCCAGGTCGAAGTCGGCCCGCAGCTGCCCCGCGGCCTTGGCCCGCCGCATCACCTCGGCGAAGCCCTGCTCGGCCCGCACCCGCGTACGCTCGTAGTCGATCGCGTCGGGGAACGCCGTCAGGAACGCGTCGGTGAACCCCCGATCGGCGGCCTGCATCGCGCACACCTTCTCGATCATCGAGGAGAACCCCCGCCACGGGTCCGGATCGGCCAGCGCCTCGTCCACGACCGACGCGCACGTGGCCAGCTCGTCGCCGAACACCTCCGTGATCAGCGACTCCCGCGACGGGAAACGCCGGTAGAGCGTGGCCACGCCGACCCCGGCGCGCCGCGCGATGGCCGCCATGGGCACGTCGAGCCCCCGCGTGGCGAACGACTCCCGCGCGGCCTCGAGGATGCGCACGCGGTTGTACCGGGCGTCGGCCCGCAGCGCCTGCGCGGGCTCCATCTGAGAGGGATGACCAGGCATATTTCTCACATTAACGTAAATGGACGGCCCCATCCGGTTAGCTCGCTACCGTCACTCATGTGGAGATGAATGCGACTGAGATGCGCGCGGCCCTGTTCGACCAGTACGGGCCACCGGAAGTGCTGTATGTGGGCACGGTGCCAAAGCCGGTCCCCGGACCCGGCGAGGTGCTGGTGCGCGTGCACGCCGCCAGCGTGAACGGCGGCGAGCTGCACGGCCGGGCGGGAAAAATGCGGCCCGTGACCGGGCTGATGCAGCGGGGCTTCCCGAAACGCATGGGGCTCGACTTCACCGGCGAGGTCGTTGCCCTGGGCCCGGACCCGGCCGAACCCGGCCCCCGGCTGGGCGACCGGGTGTGGGGCGTGCTGGACCGCACGTTCGGCAGCGTCGCCGAGTACCAGGTTGGCCGTGCTGCTGGGCTCAGGGTTCCGCGGATCGAGTGCCCTGGATCTGGCCAGCCAGGTGATCAAGCATTGCGGGGATCTC
>NZ_JBFAMX010000725.1:0-4619 GCF_040659615.1 Nonomuraea sp. NPDC049784 | reverse complement strand
GGTTGAGCATGGCCAGGTGGGGCGGGGCGGGCGGCAGAGCGCCTGCGGCCGGGGCGGCCGCCCCCTCGTTCGGGACGGCCGCCGGCGCGGTCGGCGCGGGCTGGAGGGCGGGGGCCGGGTACGGCGGTGCGGGCATGCCGGGGGCCGGGTACCCGGCTGCCGGGTACGGCGAGCCCTGCGCCGGGTAGCCGGGCGCGCCCTGCCCGAGGGAGGGGATGGCCGGGTTGTAGGCCGACGGGTAGTCGGCGGGAACCGCGGCAGGCGGATAAAGCACCGGCGCAGTACCGGCCGGGGCAGCGGTCAGCGTCACCGCCTGCAGCGACGGGTCGGGCTCGTTCAGCAGGCTCACGTTGGCTGCTGTCGCCTCGGGCAGCACGTACTCGGCGGTGTAGATCTTGGCGCCGATCCCGCCTGGACGGGCGGGCTGCTCGTCCCCTACGTAGGTGACCGTCAGATGGCCGCCGACGCCGATGCCGGTTCCTCCGGCACGGCGCACTGCGTCGCGGACCGCGCGCTTCTTGTTGCGGCTGTCGAGGTACAGCGCCCGCATGCCGAGGTCGTTGGGAATGTCGTCACGACGCTCGGAGGTGGCGAGCACGATCAGGAACATCGTGATCGGGTCGCCGTTGTCGAAATGCATCTCCTTTCGGGTGTCGTACTCCCGCTGCGTCAGTTCCTCCATGTCGCGAAGGACGTAGCCGGACACCTTGGTGCCGACTGTCAGGAAGGAGGCAGTGGGCAGGCCGCCGCGCATGAGGCGGTCGTTGGGGGTGGTCAAGTGGGCGTCTCCTCAGAGGCCGTGGGTGGTGCTGGATGGGGTGAGCGGGGTGATACGAGGAAGGTCGAGTTCGCCGGGGCAGCCTTGGGTCACGTCCCGGCTGGCAGGGTCGAACCAGGGGCACCACAGGCACTGGGCGTCAGCGGTGCGCAGGTGAGGCAGGGCTTGTGGGCCGGCCACTTTGATCGCCGCGTCGATGGCGTTGCCTCGGGCCAGCGCCTGGTCGGCGATCTGCTCGTTGAAGGGTTGGTGCCAGAAGTGGCGGCGCCCGTAGCGTTCGCTGCGGGGCATGAAGGCGATCGTGATCCCGTCGACGGGGTAGCCCTTCAGGCGCCAGCCCTTGCCGTAGATCTGTCCTTGCACGCTGTAGCCGGGTCCGGCTCCGTGCCTGCGGTAGTGGGCCAGGGAGCGCTTGCCGACCAGCTTCCAGTCGATGACCCTGTTGGTGGCCTGGTCGTAGGCGTCGCTGGTGCCGAAGATGTCCTGGCCGCCGAGCTGTCCGACGTAGAGGCGCTGTTCGACCAGGAACCGCGGGACGACGACGCCGGGCCTGGGCTGCCAGGGAATGGTGGCGAGGTCGCGGGCCATCTGCGCGTGGAAGGCGGTGCCGAGGTAGGCCTCCCACTTGGACGGCTGCTGGCGAGGGGGAACTCCGGCCAGGTGGTAGCCCAGGCGACGGTCACAGGGGCAGCCGAGGTCGGAGGGGCCCAGCCGTCGTTGCAGGCTGCGTGGTTGGTGGGTGGTGGCGTGCGCGATGTAGCGGTCGATGTCGTCGGCGAGGTCCTCAAGGGCGGTGGCCGCGGCCAGCGCGCTTCCCGTCACGGGCTCCGCTCCTGCCAGGCACCAGGCAGAAGCGAAAGCTTGTACTTGGGCTCGCCGAAGCTCGTGTACTCGTCGCGTTCGCTCTGCAGGTTCTGGTGACTGGCGAAGAACTTGTCGGTCAGGAAGGTCCGCTTGCGCGTCAGTTTTCCCTTCACGACCGGCGTCCCGTTGATGGCACCGATGCCGTCGGCGCCGATCTCGACTTTGAAGATCGCCTCGGCCTTCTCACGGATCCCGTCGAGATTGGCCTGCTTCTGCTTCAGTTCCTCCTCCGTCGCGGTGAATCCGGCCTGGGCGAGGAGGTCGGCTTTCCGCTTGTTCAGGTCGGCCCGGGCGTCGTCGATCTCCCTCTGTTTGAGGTCGACGCTGCGCAGCACGTCCACCCAGGCGATGCCGTCCTTGCTGAGCTCCACGGGCGGCGTGTCCGCAGGCGAGGGCCGGGTCATCGGCACACCTCGCGCGCGCGGTCGGTGGTTGGTGGCTGGGGATGACCCAGCCGAGCTGCGGAAAAGGGGGTGGTGCGTGTCACGAAAGGGTGTGCTCCTTGGAGGCAGTCCCCGTGGCCGGCCTGCCGGTTCAGGTGCGGCAGGGCCCGTGCATGGTCGAAGGGGAGTGGTAGCCGGGCACGTCGGCGTGGCGGCTCACGCGGCGGCGCGTTCAGGCGATGGATTCGCCGGTGAGCCAGGTCGGCCACCTCGGTCCGGCGGTAGGGCGGCGATGACCGCCGAGGGTGCGGACGCAGGTGAGCTTTCCGGTGTCCGCCCAGCGGGTGATGGAGGGGACGCGGACGCGGAACAACGCGGCGACCTCGCTGGGCTTGAGCAGGTGCAGGCTGTCGAGAGCTTCGGCAACGGTCATACGGAAGGTCGTCCTTCCGGCTGAGGGCGATGTGACGGCCCGGACCCGCACACGCGGGCGTTGCGCTGGCAGGTGATGCAGCGGGCGCCCGCGAGCAGGCCCTGGCCTCCTACGGGGGTCGACGGCCCGGGGGTCCGGCAGGGTGGCCAACTGCCGCCGCCATGGGCGGCTTCGATGTGGCGCATGGCTCGGCGTCCGGTTGCCGTCCGGCCATAGCGCGGACAACGGCGGGGAAGCTGGCGCAGGTTGAAGACGCTCGCACGGTTGTGCGGACTGGCGAGCATGGGAGTCACCATCGGAATGCGCCCTTCGGCGGAGTGCACCGGTGGCAGCGGAGGTCGTCACCAGGGGGTGTGGGTGGGCCTCAGGCGTCGGACATCTGCACGTCGGCGTCGGGCGTGTGGTCGTCGATGGGCGTGTCCGTGACATCGTGATCGTCGTCGACGGAGTCGACGTCCGCTTCGTCAAGGTCCCCGTCGCCGAAGTCCCCATCGGCGGTGGTGTCGCCGGCGAAGTCCTCGTCGTTGAGGGATCGGTCGTCGTAGGCCTCGGTGTCGCGGTCGCCGTCGTTGCCAGCAGTGTCGTCGGCCACCGTCGTGCCGCTGTCGGCCGGTTGGCCTGGGGTGTAGGGGCTGCCGTTGCGCAGTGTTTTCTCGATCGGTGTGAGCGTGTGGCCGAGTTCTTCGCACAGGGCGAACCAGTCAGCGACGATCTTGCGGTCGGCCTCGGTGCCGCGATCAGGACGCCACAGGTAGTCGGAGTAGCTGGTCTGGGTCAGCCAGTGCTCCATGGTGGCGGCGACACGGGCGAACAGTATCCAGGAGAGCCTGGCGGTCGGCGCGGTCGCGACCTGCTTGGCCTTGGGGTTGCCGACCAGGTCGGTGTAGAAGGTCGGCTTGCGGCTGTTGTAGATGCTGTGGATGGTGCCGAGCTTGTCGGCCAGCGGAGCGGGCATCTCTATCGCCACCAGCCGGGCGACCGCGCGCAGCACGACCTGCCCCGGATCAGTGCGGGAGTTCAGGCGCTGCTTGAGCCACTCCTGGCGGAGTTCGCCACTGGAGCGCCAGGCGGTGTTGCCCTCCCGGATTTGCTTGGTCGGCAGCCGCGGCGGCTCCACCCGCTGCGCCGGCACCGTGTAGCCGTGCTGCGCCGGCACCGTGCAATAGAAGGCGGGTGAAGTCCTGGACGGAAAGTAGGCGCCGTGGCCGGGGCAGGCGGCGTGCGCTTCGTCGGTCATCTCGGCGCCGTCGCTGTCCACCAGCCGCCACACTCTGACCGCGCCGTCGGGCATGTCTTCGGTGATCGGGACGCCCGCGGCCTGGAGTTCGGCGGTCAGCTGCGCCATGATGGCCGCTTCTTCGCGGCGGAGCTTGACCAACCTGACCGCCGAGTGGGCCGAGTGCCCGGTGCGGATGAGCCCGAGAGATTCGTTCTTGGCGTCGGGGTCGTCTTCCACCTCGGCAAGCGCGGCAGCCTCCTGCACCGTCGGCGGCCGCTGCCGAATGCCGGAGAACGCTGCACGAGTCTCCTCCGACACGTTGCCGGCCTTGATCGCGGCGTCGACCTGGTCGCCCTTCCAGCCAGATGCTCGGCGCAACTGGTCGCGAGACACGCCCATCTCATCCAGCTGGAACAAGGCGTCGGCCGTCGCCCCTTCCGACAGCGGCTCATGCTGGTGACTGGTGGTGAGCTGGCCAAGCAGCATCGCCCGGCGGTCGTGGGCCAGTTCCGGCTTGATCCGGCACCACAGCGTCGTCAGCCCAGCCATCTGGGAGCCGCGCAGCCGCCGGTTCCCGTCGTGCGGCCAGAACATGCCGGGATTGGTCGGCGACGGGAAGACGACCAGGTCGTTTTCCGGGCCGTTGAGGTCCCTGATGGTCTGAATGTAGTCGTCGGTGATGCCGTACTCATCGAGCGGCCGGACGTTGTGCGGGTTGAGTTCGAGGCGTTCGATCGGGATTTCCGCGTACGGCGGATAATCGGGGCCCGCGAGCGGATCCGGCTCCAAAGTCTCGGCAGAAACGTCAAGGTCGGAGACGGGCGGCTCGGCGAGCTCGATCGTTGCGGTCACGCAATTCCTTCGTGGGGTGAGGAAAGGATCAGTCGTGGGGCAGGCACGCCGGTGCGGCGCATCCGGCGTCGACGCGCTCGGAGCGCCTGC
>NZ_JBFAMX010000724.1:0-4626 GCF_040659615.1 Nonomuraea sp. NPDC049784 | reverse complement strand
CCAGCCGCATGCCGCGCCTGGCCACCCTGAGCCCGGCCGGGCCGAGCGGCGAGTTGGCCCGCTGGACCCGCCGGTCCTGGCCGAGCACCACCGCCGGCACCGAGCCGAACCTGGCCAGCGCGAGCAGCAGCCCCGGCTCGTGCTCGCCCTCTCCGCTGCCGCTGAGCGGGGTCACGTCGGTGGCGGCGAGCTTGAGCAGCGCGCGCACGCCTGGCCGGTCGTCGCGACGCGAGCGGGTGATCGCCTCCCACGCCTCGACGGGCCGCAGGTCCTCCTCCGGAGGGGCGCCGGCCACGACGCCTGATCTGTCGTCGGCGAGCACGCCAAGCGCCTTGATCGCGAGCTCCCGCGCCTCCTCGGCCGGCACCACCGCGTCGAGCAGCCCCTTGCGGTGCAGGTTCTCCGAGACCTGCACGCCCTCGGGGAACGGGTACCCGTGCAGCGACTCGAACACCCGCGGCCCCAGGAACCCGATCAGCGCCCCCGGCTCGGCCAACGTGACGTGCCCGAGCGACCCCCACGACGCGAACACCCCGCCCGTCGTCGGATGCCGCAGGTAGACCAGGTAGGGCAGGCCCTCGGCCCGGTGCGCCTGGATCGCGGCGGTGATCTTCACCATCTGGACGAACGCGAGCGCGCCCTCCTGCATGCGCGTGCCGCCCGACGCGGGCGCGGCCAGCAGCGGCAGCCGCTCGCGGGTGGCCCGCTCGACGGCGGCCGTGAACCGCTCGGCCGCCACCACCCCGATCGAGCCCGCCATGAACGAGAACTCGCAGACCGCGATGGCCACCCTGCGGCCGCCGAGCAGCCCTTCGCCGGTGATGACGGCCTCGTCGTAGCCGGACTTGACCCGGGCCGCGGCCAGCTCGTCGGCGTAGGAGGAGCCGGGTTGCGCGGGGTCGGCGGGCGGCGCGTCCCACGATTTCCACGACCCCCGGTCGAGGATCGTTTCGATCAGTGTGCGCGCGTCCGGACGGCTCACTATCGCTCCCTAGATGTCAGCCAGCGTTGCAATGTTGACGCACGAAGACGCCGTCCGGTGCCACGGAATACGGATCATCGTTCGCGCTCTTCCAGCCAGGCGAGCACCGCGTCGCCGTCCTGGCCGAGCGCGGGCGGCGCGGTGTGCTCGAAGCCGGTCAGCCCGTCGAAGCGCAGCGGCGGCCCGGGCAGCTCGATCTTCCCCAGCACAGGATGCTCCACCTCGACGACCAGGCCCTGCGAGCGGGTCTGCTCCCAGGCGTAGACCTCGTCGAGCGACCTGATCGCGCCCGCCGGCACGCCCTCCTCGCCCAGCCTGGCCAGCCAGTGGGCGCGGTCGTGGGCGGCCAGGGCCTTCTCCATGTCGGCGATCAGCTCGTCCCGGTGCGCGAACCTTTCCCTGTTCGTAGCGTATTTCGGCGCGCCGGGGTCGATGCCGAGCAGCGTGGCGACCTTCTTCCACTGCCCGTCGTTGGCGGCGGCGATCTGCAACATGCCGTCGGCGCAGCGGAAGGCGCCGTAGGGGGCGATGGAGGCGTGGTGGTTGCCGCCGGCGGCCGGCACTTTGCCGCCGACCGTCCAGGCGGTGCCGTGGTAGGAGTGGACGCCGGTGATCGCGGCCAGCAGCGAGGTGCGTACGACGCGGCCCTCACCGGTGCGCTCGCGCTCGTAGAGGGCGCTGACGACGCCGTACGCGCCGTGGATGCCGGCGAGCAGGTCGGCGATGGACGCGCCCACGCGGTACGGCTCGTCGGGCGACGGGCCGGTCAGCGACATCAGGCCCGCCTCGCCCTGGGCGATCTGGTCGTAGCCGGGACGTCCGCCTTCGGGGCCGTCGTGGCCGAAACCGGTGATCGACAGGATGACCAGGCGGGGGTTGAGCTCGTGGAGGCGCTCGGCGGAGAAGCCCAGGCGGTCGAGCACGCCGGTGCGGAAGTTCTCGATGAGGACGTCGCTCTGGCGTACGAGGCGCTCGATGAGCCGTTTGCCCTCGGCGGACTTGAGGTCGACGGCGATGGACTGCTTGTTGCGGTTGGCCGCCAGGAAATAGGTCGAAATTTCGTGATCCGGCCCGACGAACGGCGGCCCCCAGCCGCGTGACTCGTCGCCCCCGTCCGGATGCTCCACCTTGATCACCCGAGCGCCCAGGTCACCCAGCATCTGCGCTGCGTGCGGCCCGGCAAGGGCCCTGGACAAGTCGAGCACGACTATGTCGCCGAGGGGTCCGAGCAAGATCAACCTCCCACTTGCGTTCGGGGCGAAAGAACATTCTCTCAGTTGCACATACCCGGCCATCTACCCTGGGTCGGGTGAATCACTGGGCCGAGCACATCATGAGCCTGCGGCCGTCGTGCGGCTCCGTCCGGCTGGTGGCCGTGGACGGGCCGGCGGGGGCGGGCAAGACGACCTTCGCGGTCCGGCTGGGGGCGGCGCTCGGCTGCCAGGTGATCCACAGCGACCACTTCCCCGTGCCGTGGGAGGGCGGACCGGGCGGCTGGTTCCACGCGCTGGAGTCGCAGGTGCTCGTGCCGCTGCGGGACGGTCTGCCCGGCGGTTTTCGCAGGTACGACTGGGTACGCGGCGAATACGCCGAGCGCGTTTCCGTCCCGGTCCCCTCTGCCCTGGTCATCGAGGGCGTCGGCACGGCCCGCGCCTCCATCGCCGATCTGCTGGCGTTCACCGTCTGGCTGGAGGCTCCTCGGGAGACGCGGTTCGCACGGGTCATGGAGCGGGACGGGGCCGAGCTGGAACCCCGGTGGCG
This sequence comes from Nonomuraea sp. NPDC049784, assembly GCF_040659615.1. Lineage (NCBI taxonomy): Bacteria > Bacillati > Actinomycetota > Actinomycetes > Streptosporangiales > Streptosporangiaceae > Nonomuraea > Nonomuraea sp. NPDC049784. The sequence goes on along the minus strand of NZ_JBFAMX010000724.1, from coordinate 1,883 downwards.
GGAGTGGTTCGCGGCGGAGGAGGAGTGGTTCGCCGAGGACCGGACCCGGGAGCGAGCCGACCTGGTCGTCTCCACCGGTTAGAGATGCGTGACGTCGTTGAACCGGACGAGCCCGGAACGGTCCCAGACGGACACGGAGCCGTTCAGCACCGGCGCGAACTCCAGCACGGCCGCCAGCTCCGCGTCAGGGCCGCCGGCGATGACGTGGCGCAGCCCCAGCACCACCGAGTCATGGGCGACGATCAGCACCCGCCGACCGGCCGCGTGCTCGCGCAGATCGGCGAGGAGGTCGCGGAGCCTGACCACGACGTCGGCCAGGGACTCGCCGCCGGGCGGCCGGAAGGCGTAGGCCCCCTCGGCCTCTCGCCGCGCCAGCTCCCCGGGGAACCTCTCCCTGATCGCCGCCAGGTTGTAGTGCGCGAACGCCCCCGCCTCCTGGTCCCTGAGCCGCTCGTCCACGGTCACCGGCAGTGGGCCGGCGCCCCACGCCTCCAGGGCCACCCGCCACGTGTCGAGCGCCCGCAGGTAGGGCGAGCACCACACCACCTCGGGCGCCTCGGCAGCGGGCATGGCCGCCAGTAACCGCCCGACCGCCGCCGCCTGCGCCCTGCCCAGTCCGGTCAGCGTCACCTCATGGTCGCCCGGCTCGTAGAACAGCGGCCGGTCGCCGGCCTGCTGGTGGGCGAGATTCGCCTGGCTTTGTCCGTGTCGCACCGCGATGATTCGCTCCGGGGGCATTCCGACATCTTGTCACGGACCTACTCACCGGATTACGGTCAAGACCGTTATATCGATTTCGGAGGTCGTACGTGCGCACCATCATCGCAGCGCTCCTTGTTGCCTTATCACTCTCAGCTCCGGCCCAGGCCGAATCCACGGCAGCCCCGCCCACCGGATGCGGCTTCAAGAACCTCGGCACGCTCCCGCTGACCGGCGCCACCACCGCGGGGACCGCGCTGGACGCCGGCCACCCCGACGGCCCGCGGGTCTACTCCGTCACCTCCAGCGCCTCCGGCCCGGCGCTGCTCGGGATCAGGGACGCCCGCGACGGCCGCCTGATCGGCGAGCGGCCGCTGCCGCTCGCACTCGGCTCCTGGGCCGTCACGGTCGCCCCGGACCACTCGGTGTACGTGGGCAGCTACAACGCCACCGCCGGAGCGATGGGCCGCCTCTTCCGCTACACGCCGTCCACCGACCAGGTGAGCGAGCTCGGCATCCCCATCGCGACCGAGACGTTCGTCTGGACCGTCGCCGCCAGCCCGGACGGCTCCGCCGTCTACGGCGGCACCTCGCCCACCGGCAAGCTCTTCCGCTACGACACCGCGACCGGCGCCTTCACCGACCTGGGCAGCCCGGTCCCCGGCGACCAGTACGTCAGGGACCTGGCCGTGGACGAGGACGGCACCCTCTACGCCGGCGTCGGCGCGCGCAGCATGAAGGTCGCGGTGCTCTCCCCCGCCGGCACTGTCGAGCGGGTGATCGACCCGCCCGTCGAGGGCAGCGGCTACGCCTACGACGTGGACCTGGCCGGCCGCTACCTGCTGGTCCGCTTCGTCACCTCCACCGGCGCCAACCCCATGGGCGTGTACGACCTGGACAAGCGCGAGTGGAAGGACGTCGTGGCGGACGTCGACAACCTCACCGTCGGCGGCGGCCGGCACGGCCGGGACCTCTACCTGTTCCAGCACGACGAGCTCGTCAGATACGACCTCGAGACCGGAGAGATCACCAAGCTGGGCTTCACCGAGTACGGGGAGGGCGCCGCCCGCCCGCTCGGCTGGTTCGGCCACACGCTCGTCGGCACCAGCTCGACCGGCCGCATCTGGCAGTTCGACCGCAGGACCGGGCAGGGCCGGCTGCTCGACGGCACGCTGACCGGCCAG
>NZ_JBFAMX010000723.1:0-4642 GCF_040659615.1 Nonomuraea sp. NPDC049784 | reverse complement strand
ACAGACCGGGTCGGCCGTGCGGCTGACGATGTGGGTGAACGATCAGAAGATTCACGAGGTGGAGGACCCGAACGGGCTCGGGAACGGCTACGTGGTCGCGGCCTCGTTGAGCGACCTGGCCCCCTGAGAGCCGCCGAACACCAGCAGCGTCGGCCGGTCGTTCTCCAGCCCGAACCAGGAGCGCGCCTTGTCGCCCATGGACAGCCGGTCGAGGTTGACGATCTCGCGGCGGATCGGGGTGCCGATGTATTCGGCCTTGGGCAGCGTGGTGCCGGGGAAGCCGGCGAAGACGTGGTCGGTGAGCCGGGCGCCGAGCCGGTTGGCCAGCCCGGGACGCGGATTGGCCTCGTGCACGACGATCGGCAGGCCGCGCCGCTTGGCCGCCAGATAGGCGGGGGTCGCGACGTAGCCGCCGAATCCGACGAGGATGTCGGCCTTGACCCGGTCGAGTATGCCGGCCGCCGCGTTGATCGCCCCTGCCAGTCTCCCCGGCACGGTGAGCAGGCTCGGAGTGATCGCCCTTGGCAACGGAACGGCCGGCACCAGCTCCAGCTCGTAGCCCCTGGCGGGAACGAGCCGCGTCTCCAGACCGCGCTCCGTGCCCAAACAGGTGATGCCGACGCCCCGGTCAAGATGGCGCAGCGCGTCCGCAAGGGCGAGCGCGGGCTCGATGTGCCCGGCCGTCCCCCCACCGGCGAGGACCACCCTCATCTCGGTCACTCCCTAACGTGTCACTCGGCCTCTGGTCGTACCCCCCAGGCCAAGCCAGCTTAGGGCCCGGGCGGCCGGTCCGGGGCCACGAGCTGCCAAGGCTTCTCGCGCACCTGGCTCGCGTTTGGCGAACGACAACAGCATGCCGAGCGCGGCGAGCGTGGGCAGCAGCGAGGAACCGCCGTACGAGACCAGCGGCAGGGGGATGCCGGTGATCGGCAGCACGCCGAGCACGGCGCCCATGTTGACGGTCGCCTGCCCGACGATCCAGGCCACCATGGCGGCGGCGGCGAGCCTGGTGAAGGCGTCGTTGACGCGGACGGCGACCCGCAGCCCCGCGTACCCGAGCAGCCCGAACAGCGCCACCACCATCAGCGTGCCCATCAGCCCGAGCTCCTCGCCGAGGATGGCGAAGATGAAGTCGCTCTCGCCGTGTGGCAGCCAGCTCCACTTCTGCCGGCTCGCGCCGAGCCCGAGCCCGAACCAGCCGCCTGAGCCCATCGCGATCTGCCCCTGTACGGCCTGGTATCCGGCGTTCTGTGCGTCGGCCCACGGGTTGAGGTAGGCCCCGATGCGCGCCATCCGGTACGGCTCCACCTTGATCATGATGACCGCGGCGAGCACCGCCAGCGACAGGATGCCGCCGAACAGCTTCACCGGCGCCCCCACCACCCACAGCAGCGCCAGGAAGATCATGAACAGCACCAGCGTGGTGCCCAGGTCGCGGCCGAGCATGACCATGACGGCCAGGATCGCGGTGCCGGGCATGAGCGGGATCAGCATCTGCCGCCACTCGATGCGGCCCAGCCGCGCCCGCCTGGCCAGCAGGTCCGCCCCCCACAGCACAAGCCCGAGTTTGGCCGGCTCGGACGGCTGGATGGTGAGAGAGTCGCCGATGTAGATCCACCGCTGCGCGCCCAGCTCGGACGAGCCGATGAACAGCACCATGACCAGCGCCAGGATCGACAGCGCCATCATGGGGTAGCCCGCCCAGCGGAAGAACTTGACCGGCAGGCGCGAGCAGGCCCACATCAGCGGCGCGCCCACCGCGGCCGACACCGACTGCTTGAAGAACCACGAGAACGGGCTGCCGGTCTTCTGCAGCGCCTCGATGCTGGAGGCCGACAGCACCATCATCAGGCCGAGCGCGAGCAGCAGCGCGCTGCACATGATGATCAGGTAGTAGGTGGTCAGCGGCTTGTCGAGCAGCTCCTTCAGCGCGCCGAGCTGTTCGCGCGCCCAGCTGCCCGGCCCCTCGACGGCGCGCGGTTCCTCAGCGCTCGCGCTCACGTCGCAGCCTCAGCTCGTGTACGGCGCGTGCGAAGGCCTCCCCCCGCGCCGGATAGTTGGCGAACATGTCAAGGGAGGCCCCCGCCGGGGAGAGCAGCACGGTGTCCCCGGGCGAGGCCAGCCGGGCGGCTTCGGTGACGACTCTTTCCATCGCACCAGTGTCCCGATCGGCGATGTCCACGACGGGGACATTCGGCGCGTGTCGCGCGATGGCTTCCGCGATGGCCGCGCGATCGGCGCCCAGCAGCACCGCGCCGCGCAGTCTGGGGGCCGCCTGGCGCACCAGCTCGTCGACGTCGGCGCCCTTGAGCAGGCCGCCCGCCACCCATACGATCGACTGGTACGAGGCCAGCGCGGCGGCGGCGGCATGCGGGTTGGTCGCCTTGGAGTCGTCGATGTAGTCGACCTCGCCGACCCGGTCGACGTGGGCGAGCCGGTGGGGATCGGGCACGAAGTCCCGCAGGCCCTGGCGTACCGCCTCGGAAGGGACGCCGAGGGAGCGGGCCAGGGCGGCGGCGGCCAGCGCGTTGGCCACGTTGTGCGGCGCGAAGGGACGGACGTCCTCCAGCGTCGCCAGCTCCTCGGCCGCCTCCACGGGGTCCTCCACGAACGCCCGGTCGACCAGCAGGTCCTCCACCACGCCGATCTCACCCCGCCTGGGCACCCGCAGCGTGAACCCGACCGCTCCCGGGTAGGGCGCGGCCAGCCTGGTCGCCTCGGGGTCGTCGGCGTTGTAGATGACGATCTTGGCCCGCTCGTAGATGCGGCCCTTGGCGGCGGCGTACTCCTCCATGGAGCCGTGCCAGTCGAGGTGGTCGGGGGCCACGTTGAGGATGGCCGCGGCGTGCGGGGCCAGCGTGCTCGACCAGTGGAGCTGGAAGCTGGACAGCTCGACGGCCAGCACGTCGTACGGCTCGGCGACGGCCCGCACCACGGGGACGCCCACGTTCCCGACGGCCAGGGCCTTGCGGCCGGCGGCGAGCAGGATCGAGGTGAGCATGCGCACGGCGGTGGTCTTGCCGTTGGTGCCGGTCAGCGCGAGCCACGGCGCCGCCTGCGCCGGCCGCAGCCGCCAGGCCAGCTCGACCTCGCCCACCACCTCGACGCCCGCTTCGAGCGCGGCGGCGATCAGCGGGTGGTGCGGCGCCCAGCCGGTGGTGACCAGCCGCGTCGCCCCCTCCGGGACCTCCATGGCCCCGAAGCGGGTCTCCACGCCCGCCGCGGCCAGCTCGGCGGCGGCGGCGAGCTGCCGCTCGCCCTCCACCGCCTCCACGATCACGACCCGCTCGCCGCGCTCGGCCAGGACCCTGGCCACGGCGGTGCCGGAGACGCCGAGCCCGGCCACACACGTCACGCTCATGCCCCTGGCATCCACTCGACGTAGAACAGCCCGAGCCCGAGAGCCGAGCAGAGCATCGCGATCAGCCAGAACCTGACCACAATCGTAGTCTCCGCCCAGCCCTTCAGCTCGAAGTGGTGCTGCAGCGGGGCCATCCTGAACACCCGTTTCCTCGTCATCTTGAAGAACCCGACCTGGATGATCACCGACAGCGTGATCATCACGCACAGGCCGGCGAGGATGATCAGCAGGAGCTGGGTACGGGTGGCGATGGCCAGCCCGGCCAGCACGCCGCCGAGTGCCAGCGAGCCGGTGTCGCCCATGAAGATGCGCGCGGGCGGGGCGTTCCACCACAGGAACCCGATCAGCGCCCCCAGCACGGCCGCGGCCACCACGGCCAGGTCGAGCGGATCTCGTACCCAGTAGCAGTTGGGGCCGAGCTGGTCGATGCAGTTGTTGCGGAGCTGCCAGTTGCCGATCAGCACGTAGGCCGCGAGCACGACGCCGGTCGCGCCGCTGGCCAGGCCGTCGAGCCCGTCGGTGAGGTTCACCGCGTTGGAGAACCCGACGATCATGAAGAGCACCCAGATGGTGAACCCGACGATGCCGATCGACGGGCCGATGTCCCGCAGGAACGACACCCGGGTCTCGGCGGGGGTGATGCCGTAGACGTTCGGCTGGCGGACCACCAGGAACGCGAAGACCGCGCCGACGACGAGCTGGCCGAGCGCCTTGGCACCGCTGCGGAGGCCGAGGCTGCGCTGCTTGTAGATCTTGATGAAGTCGTCGAGGAACCCGACCGCGCCGAGGCCGGTCATGAGGAACAGCACCAGCATGCCCGACACGGTCGGCGGGGTGAACGTGGCGAAGTGGGAGGCCCCGTAGGCGAACAGGGCGGCCAGCACGAACACGGTGCCGCCCATGGTGGGGGTGCCCCGCTTGCCGAGGTGGGCCTGCACGCCATCCTCGCGGATCTCCTGGCCGTAGCCGCGCCGCGAGAACAGCCTGATCGCCAGCGGGGTGCCCAGCATCGAGATGATCAAACCCACCGCGCCGGCGATGACGATGTTGATCACTGGGCGGCACCTCCGAGCAGCAGCTCGGCCGTCCGTTCCAGTCCCATGGCTCTCGGTCCCTTCACCAGCACCGCATCACCCGGCCGCAGCCATCCGGCCAGCTCGGCCGCGGCCGCCTCGGCATCGGGCACATGCACAATTCGCATCGCCTGCGCAGGATACGCGGCCCCAGCCCCCGGCGGTCCCCCGCTCGGCGGTCCCCCGGCCGGCACCCCTGCCACCACAG
>NZ_JBFAMX010000722.1:0-4643 GCF_040659615.1 Nonomuraea sp. NPDC049784 | reverse complement strand
GTAAGGGGGCCGCGGCCTACTTCTTGGGCGGCACCGGCTTGCCGCCCGGCAGCACCGTGGGCGGCGGGAAGCGGAGCCTGCGGATCTGCAGGGCACGCATCGCCCCGTAGAAGCCCACGCCCTTGACACTCTCGCCGGGCAGTTTCTCCGCCACCTCCCGCTTGACCTTCCAGGCCACGTAGACCGAGGTGAACAGCACGCCGATCATCATGATCGGCCACCCGATGGTGACCACGTAGCCCAGCACCTGGGCGCGGACCGCCATCGGCCACGGGACCCACGTCGCCAGCAGGATCAGTAGCGAGAAAGGCAGGAAATACTGGCTCGGCAGCCGCCGTGCGTCGACCCAGTCACGCGCGAACTTGCGCGCGGGGCCCTTGTCACGAGCAGGAAGATATTTCTCGTCACCTGCGAGCATGCCTTTACGAGCCCTGTCGCGCTCGGCGGCCTGTTTGACCCGCATCTGGCGATAAGCCTCTTTGCGGTCTTTGGGCGCGTGAACGGGCTGGCGCCGCCTGCTCTCCTGCTCACGGCGCTTGGGTGTGGGACGACCTTTACCCTGGGGCTTAGGATCGTCATCGGGGACGGGGGTGTCGTCCACGGAGGTTTGGGAACGGCGTCGCAACACGACGTCAACCCTACCTGGACTGCAACTTAGTGACGCCCTCGTGCGTTATGCGTAGGGTAATCCCAAGGCGGCTGCGCTGCATTGGGTGAACACCAGCACGACCTAGAAGGGGACGGCCGACGCGCATGAGCGTGATGAAGAGACTTTCGATGATCTTCAAGTCCAAGGCCAACAAGGCCCTGGACAAGATGGAGGATCCGCGCGAGACCCTTGACTACTCCTATCAGCGGCAGCTCGAGCTGCTGCAGAAGGTCCGCAGGGGTGTGGCCGACGTCGCCACGTCGCGCAAGAGGGTGGAGCTCCAGATAACCGGGCTTGAGAAGCAGGCTCAGCGCTACGAGGACCAGGGCCGCAAGGCGCTGTCCGTGGGGCGCGAAGACCTGGCCCGCGAGGCGCTGCAGCGTCGCTCCAATCTGCAGACGCAGATGGCCGACCTCAAGCTGCAGCACGACAACCTGCAGGCCGAGGAGGAGAAGCTGACCACGGCTTCCCAGCGGCTGCAGGCCAAGGTCGACGCCTTCCGTACGAAGAAGGAGACGATCAAGGCCACCTACACCGCCGCCGAGGCGCAGACCCGCATCAACGAGGCGTTCTCCGGCATCTCCGAGGAGATGGGTGACGTCGGCCTGGCGATCCAGCGCGCCGAGGACAAGACGGCGCAGATGCAGGCCCGCGCGGGCGCGATCGACGAGCTGCTGGCCAGCGGCGCGCTCGACGACTACACCGGCACCCGCGGCGACGACATCCAGGCCGAGCTCGACCGCATGGGCGGCGGCATGGACGTAGAGTTGGAGCTGGCCAGGATGAAGGCCGAGCTGGGCCAGGGCCCCGCGCCCAAGTCCGCCATCGAGCAGGGCCAGCCGCAGCAGCAGCCCCAGGCGCAGCCGCAGCAGGGCCAGAGCCAGACCCAGCAGCTTCGCCAGCCCGGGGAGGGCGCATGATGATTGTCAGGATCATGGGCGAGGGCCAGGTGCAGATCTCCGCCGAGGACATCGCGGTGCTCAACGAGCTCGACAGCGAGCTGGAAGCCGCCATCGAGGTGGGCGACGAGCCGGTCTTCCGCACGAAGCTGCACGCACTGCTCGACAAGGTGCGCCAAGTAGGCAAGGCGCTTCCCAACGACAGCCTTGAGCCGTCAGAGCTGATCCTTCCCCCCGCGGACGCCTCGATCGAGGAGGTCCGGGAGATGCTGGGCGACCAGGGCCTCATCCCGGGTTAAGCCATGGGCACGCGGTTCGCGTCCGACCGAGGGCTGACCACCCGCATGGCCGTGACGATGTTCCTGCTCGGGTTGCTCTATGTCGTGTTCGTCGGCGTCCTGATCTCTCTGGGCGTGCGGGCACTGACTGTGCTGGTGATAGCCGGGGGTCTGCTGTTCGTGCAGTACTTCCTGTCCGATCGCATCGCGCTGTTCGCGATGCACGGCCGGGAGGTCTCGCCGCAGGAGGCCCCCGAGTTGCACGGCCTGATCGACCGGCTGTGCGCGCTCGCCGACATGCCCAAGCCGCGGGTGGCCATCGCGGATTCCGACGTCCCCAACGCGTTCGCCACCGGCCGCAACCAGAAGAACGCCGTCGTCTGCGTGACGACCGGCATCCTGCGCCGCCTGGAGCCTCAGGAGCTCGAAGGCGTGCTCGCGCACGAGCTGTCGCACGTCGCCCACCGCGACGTCGCCGTCATGACGATCGCCTCGTTCCTGGGCATCGTGGCGGGGCTCATGACCAGGTTCGCCCTCTTCACGGGTCTCGGGGGCCGCCGCAACGGCAACCAGGGCGGCGTGCCCGTCGGCCTGATCATCCTGCTCGTCTCCGTCGTCGTGTACGCCATCAGCTTCCTGCTCACCCGCGCCCTGTCGCGCTACCGGGAACTGTCGGCCGACCGCGCGGGCGCGCTGCTCACGCAACGCCCGTCCGCCCTGGCCAGCGCGTTGGTGCGGATCAGCGGTGACATGGCGAGGATTCCGACCGAGGACCTGCGCGAGGCGGCGCCGTTCAACGCCTTCTACTTCGCCCCGGCGGCCCGCCCGGGCGAGTCGCTGGCGAACCTGTTCTCCACCCACCCGTCGCTCGAACGGCGGCTGGAGCAGCTGACGAACATCTCTAAACAGCTCGGAAGGGGCTGAACCCGTATGGGCTGGCTCGACGCGCTGCTCGGCCGCTCGAAACCGGTCAAACCCAACCTCGATGCGCTGTTCGCCCTGCCGTCCGCCGCCGTGACGCTGCAGGCCGCGACCGGGCTCGTGCCCACCGGCCTCGGCTCGGTGGCGTTCAGGGCCGCGGAGGGCGGCGCGTTCGCCACGCTCGAACGCGACATCAAGGCGCTGCTCGGCGAGCGCGTCGAGGAGTCGCACGACTCGTACGGCTACACCTGGCTGCTGGTGCGCCGCTCGCCCGACCAGCTCGGCGACCTGGTCACCGAGCTCCACGCGGTCAACTCGTCGCTGGAGTCGGCCGGGTTCGGGCCCTCCCTGCTGTGCTCGCTGGTGTCCTTCGCCGGTCAGGACGACGGCAGGCGGCTGGCGATCGTGTACCTCTACAAGCGCGGGACGTTCTACCCGTTCGCCCCGCTCGCCGGGCAGAGGCGGGACAACCCGCTCGAACTTCAGGTGAGAGGCGTCCTGGAGGGCGAGCTGCCGCTGGAGAAGGACCTCAGCCGCTGGTTTCCGGTCTGGGGCGCGCCCGGTCTCTGACAGAGCGCCCGCCACTTTGAGTGATCTAATGATCACGTGGAGCGAAGGTTGTACGTGCTCGCGGCCTCCGCGCTCATCGTGGCGGCGGTGCTGGGCAGTGCGTGGATCACCGGCCAGTTCACGACGCCGCGGGTCGACAGGACCGACGGGTACGTCAGCGAGCTGGCCGCTCGTGACCAGCCGTGGACGCGGCTGTTCCGGGTGAGCGACGCGCTGTCGGGGCTGGCGTGCGTGTTCGGGGTGGCGCTGGTGCCGACGGCGGCGCGCGAGGGGCGGGGCTGGCTGGCGCTGGCCGCCTTCGGGCTGCTCACCCTCGCGGCGGGGCTGTTCCCGCTGGACTGCGCCACGCTGAGCGATCCGTCCTGCGGGCGGCGGCCGATGTCGTCCGGGCACTACGCGCACCTGCTGGTGGGTGCGCTGGCCACGGCCGCCGTGCTGGTCGCCATGGTGCTGCTCAGCGCGCGATGGCGCTCGTGGGTGTCGTGGCTGTTCACGTGGCTGGGACTGGCGGCCACACTGCTCGTGATGGCCGCGAACGCCGACCGGCACGGGGTGGGGATCGCGCACCGGGCGCAGCTGACGATGTTCGCGATCTGGCTGGTGTACGCGGCGCTCCACCTGCTCGTCTCGGACGACGTGATCGTCCGCGCATCGGCGCCGCACGGGGACGCGCGGCCGCACGTGGTCGAGCAGGGCTCCGGGCCCGCCGTGCTCATCACCGCGGGACTCGGCGGCGCCTGGTTCCACTGGGACGCGGTGGCCGCGCGGCTGGCCGCCACCCACCGCGTCATCCGCTTCGACCGCCCGGGCCTCGGCCTCAGCCCGTGCTCGCCCGACCCGCCCACCCTGCACGGCGAGGCCGCCCGCCTGGCCGCGCTGGCCCCCTCGCACCCGGAACAGGTGATCGTCGTCGCCCAGGGCGTGGGCTGCTGGCACGCGGAGGCGTTCGCCAGGCTGCACCCGCTCCGCGTGGCGAAGCTCGTCCTGATCGACCCGGCCGGCGCGGGGGAGCGCAGGCCGTTCTCCGCGGCCGGGAGCGCCGGCCGGTGGCTGCCCGCGCTGGGCGGCACGTGGGGCGCGACCGCCCTGGCCCGCCTCGCGGGGCCCGCGGCGCACCGGCTGCTCACCGGCGTGCGCGACCCGTACGGCGTCTACCGCGTGGGCAAGGTGTCCGCCGCGGTGGCGGGGGAGTGGCTGGCCCGCTGGGACATGATCGCCGACCTGCACCGGCTGAGGGCGGACAGGCCGCTCCCCCACGTGCCGGTCACGGTGATCAGCACGGGTGCGCGGAGCGCGGTCCGGCTGGCAGGCCTCCTGTCCGCCCGG